>JAJUFW010000287.1 GCA_029263555.1 Alphaproteobacteria bacterium | reverse complement strand
CTGGCGGCCGAACATCTTGTCGTCGAAGCCGGCGGCGGCCATCTGGTCCTTCATCTTGCCCATGCCCGGCATCATGCCCATGATGCCGCCCATGCCGCCCATCGACTGCATCTGGCGAAGCTGGTCGGCAAGGTCGTTCAGGTCGAACTTGCCCGACTGCATCTTCTTCGCCATCGCCGCGGCTTTTTCGGCGTCGATGGTCTCGGCGGCCTTCTCCACGAGGCTGACGATGTCGCCCATGCCGAGGATGCGGTCGGCGATGCGCTTGGGATGGAACTCCTCGAGCGCATCCATCTTCTCGCCGACGCCGATCAGCTTGACCGGCTTGCCGGTGACGGCGCGCATCGAAAGGGCGGCACCGCCGCGGCCGTCGCCGTCCATGCGGGTCAGCACGAGGCCGGTGACGCCGACGCGCTCGTCGAAATTGCGGGCGAGGTTGACGGCGTCCTGACCGGTGAGCGAGTCGGCCACCAGCAGAATCTCGTGCGGGTTCGAGACCTTGCGGATGTCCGCCATCTCGACCATCAGCGGCTCGTCGATATGCGTGCGGCCGGCAGTATCCAGAATGACCACGTCGTGGCCGCCGAGTTTGGCCGCCTGCACCGAGCGCCTGGCGATGTCGACCGGCGACTGGCCGGCGACGATCGGCAGGGTGGCGACGCCGGTCTGCTCGCCGATCTGGCGAAGCTGTTCCTGCGCGGCGGGGCGGCGCGTGTCGAGCGACGCCATCAGGACCTTCTTGCGGTCCTTGGTCAGCCGCAGCGCGATCTTGGCCGTGGTCGTGGTCTTGCCCGACCCCTGCAGGCCGACCATGAGGATCGGGACCGGCGGGACGGCCACGAGGTTCAGATCCTCGACCTCATCCCCGCCCAGCATGGCCACCAGCTCGTCATTGACGATCTTGACGACCTGCTGGCCCGGCGTCACCGAACGCAGGACCTCCTGGCCGACGGCCCGCTCCCGCACCCGATTGATGAAGTCCTTGACGACCGGAAGCGCGACGTCGGCTTCCAGCAGCGCCACGCGCACTTCGCGCAGCGCTGCCGAGACGTCGGCCTCGCTGAGCGCGCCGCGCTTGCGCAGGCGGTCGAAAATTCCGCCAAGCCGGTCTGACAGTCCGTCGAACATGCCCTGGCCTTTCGCTCTAGGGTCTCAAGGTTTCCCGGATCCCGTGCCCCCAAACGCATTCGCGCCAGTGCGCGAAACTCGCGGACTGGCGGACGCCCTTGGGCGCTACACTTGCCGGACCCCGTCCCAGGAGGGAGTCCTTTCGTGCGGGAATTCGAGGCGCGAAAGATAGGGGCGGTCGCCGCCCCTTGTCAACAGCACCGGCCGGTGCCGGGGCCCAATCGCCGCGGTTCGGAATTCACCTCGAAACCGCCGCATTTGGACCGCCCTTTTAACCAATTGCTAATCAAACTCGACTGAACGTAACACATTTCGGCAGCAGACGGGTGCCTGCAACATGTCAAGGTCGAGCGTGGACGCAGCCGATCCCCATCGCAGCAGGCTGTCGCAGCAGCAGCTCGACGCGAAACTGCGGGCTCATGCCCTGTTCCTTGCGGGCCGGGGCGGCGAACGCGCTCGCCTGCGCCTGTGCGATCTCTCCCATCTGGATTTGAGCGGCCACAACCTGCGCGAGTCGGATTTTGCCGGCGCCCGGCTCTACGGCGCGCGCCTGGTCGGCACCAATCTCGAATCCGCCAACCTTTACGGCGCGGATCTCCGGCTGGCCAACATGTCGGACGCGACCCTGTCCTATGCCGACATGCGCGGCGCCTGCCTGCGCGGAGCGGTGCTGACCGGCGCCGTGATGATCGAGACCGATTTCAGGGACGGCGTCATCGTCACGCCCTCCGACGACGGCGGCCTGACGCCGATCAATTTCGACATCACGATCACCGAACTCACCTGCGCGAAGGTCAACAACGCCAACCTGACCCGGGCGAAGCTCGCCAATTCCTTCATCATGCAGACCGATCTTAGCGATTCGATCCTGCGGGAGACGAAGCTCGTCCGGACGAACCTGACCAATTCCGACCTGACCGGCTGCATCCTGGAGGGCGCCGACCTGACCGACGCCAATCTTTCCGGCGCGGTGCTGCACGGCGCGGATCTTTCGGGCGCGATCGTCACGCGCACCAACCTGACCGGGGCGGACCTGATCGGGGCGATTTACGACCGGGCATCGCTCGCCGACGCGAACCTGACCAATGCCAAGACCGTCAAGCCGGTCGAGGCGCTTCGCCGGCCGCTCGGCGAGGTGCTGGACGAGCACGAGACCTGGGTCGAGGCCAACGGACGACAGGGCCAGCGGGCCGACCTGTCCGAGATCAGCCTGGAGGGGGCGAACCTGTCCGGCCGCAACCTGGCCGCCGCGGTCCTGCGCAGCGCCCGGCTCTCCGGCGCCCGGCTGGAGAAGACCGGGCTGGCCATGGCGGATCTCTCGCTCGCCGATCTCCGGCGCGCCAACCTCGCCGGCGCCGATCTCCGGGGCGCCAATCTCCAGCGCGCGTCGATGTCGGGCGCCAATCTCTCGCGGGTCCGGCTGTCGCCGGTCAACATCACCGGCCCGAACGCCTTCATCTGGCAGGCGAACCTGCAGCGCGCGCGCCTGAACGGCGCAGTGCTGACCGATGCCGATCTGAGCGGGGCGCAGCTCACCGGCGCCAATCTGTCGGGCGCCGACCTGCGCGGCGCCAACCTTGCCGGCGCCAACCTTGCCGGCGCCGACCTCACCGACGCCCGCACCGAGGGCTGCATCTTCACCGACACCGACCTGTCCCAGGTGACCGGCCTCGGGCACAGCTGATCCACGCGCCCGCCGTCGCCCTGGGCGCCCCTGGACAGGATCGAGCCGGCGCGCCTATATACTCGACCACTATGACCGTCCCGTTCAAAAAGATGCACGGGCTGGGCAACGACTTCGTCGTGATCGATGCCCGGACCCGGTCGCCCGGCCTCTCGGAGGCGGCGATCCGCGCCATCGCCGACCGCCGGCGCGGCGTCGGCTTCGACCAGCTCTTCGTCCTGGAGCCGCCGCGGAACGGCGGCGACGTGTTCATGCGCATCTACAATGCCGACGGCAGCGAGGTTTCGTCCTGCGGCAACGGCACGCGCTGCGTCGCCTCGCTGATCATGGCCGAAGCCGGATCGCAGCGGGCGGTGGTCGAAACCCGCGCCGGCTCGCTCGACTGCCGGGCGGCGGAGGACGGGCTCGTCACCGTCGACATGGGGCCGGCCCGCCTGGACTGGCGGGACATCCCGGTCGCGGCGCCGGTCGACACGCTGGAACTGCCAGTCGCGGTCGATGGCCTGAGCTCTCCGGTCGGCGTCGGCGTCGGCAATCCCCACGCCGTGTTCTTCGTCGAGGACGCGGAGGCCGTGGCGCTCGACAGGCTGGGGCCGGTGCTCGAGCATCATCCCTTCTTCCCCGAGCGGGCGAATATCGAGGTCGTCCATCTGATCGCCCCCGACCGCCTGCGCATGCGGGTCTGGGAGCGCGGCGTCGGCATAACCCAGGCCTGCGGCACGGGCGCCTGCGCGACCGCGGTCGCCGCGGCCCGAAGGGGCCTTGCCGGCCGCCGGGTCGAGGTCGTCCTGGATGGCGGATCGCTTTTCATCGAATGGACGGAAGACAACCGCATCCTGATGACGGGCCCCGTGGCGACGAGCTTCACGGGCGAACTGGCCGAGGCGCTCGTCGGCGGAGCGGCGTGATGCCCGACGGCGCTGCCGCCGGGCCGCAGCTGCTCACCTTCGGCTGCCGCCTCAACGTCTACGAAAGCGAGGTCATGCGCGGCCTGGCCCGGGCGGCCGGGCTGGACGACGTTGTCATCGTCAACACCTGCACGGTCACCGCGGAGGCCGAGCGGCAGGCCCGCCAGGCGATCCGCCGCGCCTCGAAGGAGCGCCCGGGCGCCCGCATCGTCGTGACCGGCTGCGCCGCCCAGGTCGATCCGGCGAAATTCGCCGCCATGCCCGAAGTTGCCCATGTCCTGGGCAACGGCGCCAAACTTCGGGCCGACACCTGGTCGGGCCTCGCCGGAACGGCCGAGCCGGCGCGCGTGCTGCCCGACGATCCGGCGCGGGCTGACGGGGCGGCGCCCCCTCTCGTGCCGGGCTTCGAGGCCAATTCCCGCGGCTTCGTCCAGGTCCAGAACGGGTGCGACCACCGCTGCACCTTCTGCGCGATCCCATTCGGACGCGGGCCGTCGCGTTCGGTCCCGGTGGGGGCGGTGGTCGAACAGGTCCGCCTGCTGGTTTCCTCCGGATATCGCGAGGTCGTCCTATCCGGGGTCGACCTCACCTCCTACGGTTCCGACCTCCCCGGCCGGCCGCCGCTGGGGCAGATGGTCCGACGCCTGCTGGCGCTGGTGCCGGAGCTTCCGCGCCTCAGGCTGTCCTCGCTGGACTGCATCGAGATCGACGACGATCTCTGGCGCCTGATCGCGGAGGAGCCGCGGCTGATGCCGCATCTGCACCTGTCGCTCCAGTCCGGCGACGACATGATCATGAAGCGCATGAAACGGCGGCATCTCCGGGCCGACGCCATCGCGCTCACCGAGAGGGCGCGGCGCCTGCGTCCGGACATCGTCTTCGGCGCCGACCTGATCGCCGGCTTCCCGACGGAGACCGAGGTCATGTT
>JAJUFW010000407.1 GCA_029263555.1 Alphaproteobacteria bacterium | reverse complement strand
GACGGCCCTCGTCGCCGTGCACAGCTTCACCCCCGTCTACCGGGGCCGGTCCCGGCCCTGGCATGTCGGGCTGGTGGTGGCCGAAGACCGCCGCCTCGCCGATCCCCTGTTCGCCGCGCTCCGGGCGGACGCTGCGCTGGTCGTGGGCGAGAACCAGCCCTACGCGCCAACGGACGGTGTCTATCACACCCTGGAGAGGCATGCCGGCGGGCGCGGCATCCCGGCCGTGATGATCGAGATCCGAAACGACCAGATCGCCACGCCGGAGACGCAGGAAGCCTGGGCCTCCCGCCTGGCCGCCGCCCTCGCGGACGCCCTTTGATCTCCTTTGCCGGGCCGCCGCAGCGGCGCCCGCCCCGATCCGGAGGAACCGTCACCATGTCGTCGACGACTGCCAGTCCGAATCCCGTCGGCCCCAGTGCCGCCGATCCTGTCGCGGCCCGCGGTCACGGAACCGCCTCGGAGACCTGGACCGATGCCTGAGATGATCAAGCGCTTCGTCCTCGTGGTCGATGGCCTGAACCGCGTCGTGGGCCGGTTCGCGATGTACCTGATCTTCGTCCTGGCCGCGGTGCTGCTATGGTCGACCCTGTCGCGCATCCTGCTGGGAATGCCCGTCAACTGGGCTCTGGAGATGTCCCAGTTCATCCTGTCCGCCTACTATCTGTTGGGCGGGGCCTATTCCTTCCAGCTCGGCGCCCATGTCCGGATGGACCTGATCTATGACCGGCTGTCGGCGCGCAAACGCGCCGTGACCGACTCCATCACGATCCTGTTCATCCTGTTCTATCTCGCCGTCCTGTTCGTGGGCGGCATCTCCAGCACCGAATACGCCTTCACCTACAACCAGAAGAACTACACCTCCTGGGCACCGCGGCTCTGGCCGATCAAGGCGATCATGACGGTCGGCGTCTTCCTCATGCTGCTCCAGGCCGTGTCGAGTTTCTTCAAGGACGTCGCCATCGCCCGCGGAAAGCCGATCGTATGAGCCCGGAATTCATCACCCTTTTCATGTTCGCGACGATGATGGTGCTGCTCCTGACCGGGCAGCGCGTCTTCGGCGTTATCGGCTTCGTAGGCGCGGCGGCGGCCCTGTGGCTGTGGGGTCAGGGGGCGTCGGAACTGCCGTTCAACGCCAGCTTCCAGGTGCTGAACTGGTATCCTCTGATCACCGTGCCGTTCTTCGTCTTCATGGGCTACATGCTGTCGGAGTCCGGCGTCGCCAGCGATCTCTACCGGATGTTCCATGTCTGGTTCGGCCCGGTCCGCGGCGGACTCGCGCTCGGCACCATCGGGCTCATGGTGGTGATCTCGTGCATGAACGGGCTCAGCGTCGCCGGCATGGCGATCGGCGCCACGGTGGCACTGCCGGAACTGCTCCGGCGCGGCTACGACAAGACCATGGTCACCGGCGTCATCCAGGCGGGAAGCTCGCTCGGCATCCTGATCCCACCCAGCGTCGTCCTAGTCCTCTACGCCATGATCGCGCGGCAGCCGGTGCTGCAGCTCTGGCTGGCGGGCGTTATTCCCGGCCTGATGATGGCGGCGATCTTCGCGACATACATCTTCGTACGCTGCCGCCTCCAGCCCGAGATCGGCCCCGCCCTGCCGGAAGCGGAACGGGCACAGATCACCTGGGCCGAGAAGATCTCGCTCCTGCGCGAAGGCCTGCTGCCCGTGGGCGTGTTCGGCACCATGATGGGGCTGTTCCTGACCGGGGTCACGAGCCTCGTCGAAAGTGCCGCCGTTGGCGCCCTGCTGGCGACGATCGCAGCTTTCGTGACCGGTAGGCTGACCTGGAAGGTCATGGAGGACACGACCCGGAACACGCTTGCCATCTCGTGCATGTTCCTCTGGATCATCCTGGCGGCGCTCTGCTTCAGCGCGGTCTATGACGGGCTGGGCGCCGTGCGGGCGCTCGAGACGCTGCTGCTCAACATCTGGGATCTCGGCCCCTGGTCGATCCTGATCCTGATGCTGCTGTCGTTCATCGTGATGGGAATGTTCCTCGACGACACGGCGATGCTGGTGATCGTTGCGCCGCTCTACATCCCCCTCGTCAGGGAGCTGGGCTTCGACGCCATCTGGTTCGGCATCCTTTACACGATCACCTGCCAGATCGCGTACATCACGCCGCCCTTCGGCTACAATCTCTTCCTGATGCGGGCCATGGCGCCGCCGGAGATCGGATTGATGGACATCTACCGGTCGATCATCCCGTTTGTCCTGATGATGATCCTGTCGATCATCATCCTGATGATCTTCCCCGAGATCGTGCTGTGGCTGCCTAATCTCTACACCGGCCGGTAACCCCGCCCACATCGGCGCATCGGCCGCTTCCGCCAGAACGTCAGCCAAGGAGGACCAGGACCAGACATTCAGCCCAGAGACCAGAATGACGTCGGCGCCAGCGGCCCGGATGCCCCGGGCCGACAACGGATAACCAGAAGAGGACAGGGACATGGTTGAGAAGATCAACGTCAGAAAGCGCAGCTTCCTGAAGGGAGCGGGCCTCGCCACCGCCTCGGCCGTGGGCGCGGCCACCCTCGGGGCGCCTTACGTGAAGGCGCAGAGCCCAATCCGGTGGCGGCTTCAGACCTATGCCGGTGCGTCGCTTGCCGAGCATGTCATCAAGCCCGCCATCGACGCCTTCAATAAGGCCGCGAACGGCCAGATGGTCATCGACCTCTACACTGCCGACCAGCTGGTGCCCCAGGGCGAATTGTTCCGGGCCGTCCAGTCCGGGACCATCGACGCCGCCCAGAGCGACGACGACTCCATGGCGTCGCCGGTCGACGTCGCCATCTTCGGCGCCTATTTCCCGTTCGCGTCCCGCTATAGCCTCGACGTGCCGGTCCTCTGGCACTGGTACGGGCTGAAGGAGATCTGGGAGGAAGCCTATGGCGAGGTCGGGGGCGTCACTTGGCTCAGCGCCGGCGCGTGGGATCCCTGCAACTTCGCCACGACGAAACCGATCCGCAGCCTGGCCGACCTTCAGGGGCTTCGCGTCTTCACCTTCCCGACGGGTGGCCGCTTCCTGGAGCGTTTCGGCGTCGTCCCCGTGACCCTGCCGTGGGAGGACATCGAGGTCGCGATCCAGACGGGCGAGATCGACGGCGTGGCGTGGTGCGGCGCGACCGAAACCTATACCGTCGGCTGGGCGGACGTCACCAAATACTACCTGACCAACAACATCAGCGGTGCCTGGGCCGGGTCGTTCTTCGTCAATTCCGACAGGTGGAGCGAGGTGCCCGAGCATCTGAAGACCCTATTCCAGCTCTGCATCGACAGCTCCCACTATTACCGCCAGCACTGGTACTGGTGGGGAGAGGCCCATTACCGGACCACGGGCGGCAAGCTGGAGCTGACGACCATCCCCGAAGAGGAATGGAGGACGGTCGAGGACGAGGCGATGAAGTTCTGGGACGAGATCTCGCAGACCAGCGAGCGCAACGCGAAGGTCGTCCAGATCCTGAAGAACTACGCCGAGACCATGAGGAAGGCCGGCGCTCCCTACCGCTACGCCTGACCGGCGCGGCATCGACGACGGGCCGGCGTCATGAT
>JAJUFW010000397.1 GCA_029263555.1 Alphaproteobacteria bacterium | reverse complement strand
TGAACAGGCTGTCGCGATAGGCGAAGCGGCAGGCGTCGCGATCGAGCTCCACGAAAGCTCCGGTTTCGGTGTCGAAGGCGCGCAGGCGTTCGAACCGGCTCTCCAGCTCCACGCCGTAGGCGCCGATGTTCTGGATCGGCGCGGCGCCGACGGTTCCCGGGATCAGCGCCAGATTTTCCAGCCCCGGCTCGCCTGCGCAGATCGTCCAGGCGACGAAGTCGTGCCAGACCTCTCCGGCGCCCGCCTGGACCAGGGAATGGCCGGTCCCGCTGCCCAGCTTCCGCCGTCCGCCGATTCGCATGAGCAGGGTCACGCCGTCGAAATCGCCGGTCAGGACCACGTTGCTTCCGCCGCCGAGAAGCCGCCTGGGCAATCCCCGGAACCGTTCGTCGGCAAGGATCAGCGGAAGGTCGGCCTCGTCGCGGACCTCCACGGCGTATCTCGTGCGGGCCGCGATGCCGAAGCTGTTGCTCGACTGCAGCGGATAATCGGTCAGGACCTCGTACATCGGCTCAAGCTTTATGGCGACGCCCGGCGGGCGACAACCGGAGAGTTCGAAGGCTCGCCCGCAAGGGCGGCTTTTTTGCGGATCAGCCGCTCAGCAGGACCAGCGCCGTCGCGCCGGCGACGACGCCGAGCAGCACGTTGCGCCGGAGCGCAAGGAACATGGCAAGCGCGATCGCGACGGACGCCAGGCGGACGGTGAGCGTGGTTTCGGCCAGCGGGCCGATCGGCACCACGATCATTCGCGAGATGAGCCCGGCAAGGAGGGCATAGGCGACACAGCCGATCCAGTCCATGACCCGGCCGTTCGGACGCAGCCGGCCGGCCATGGCGATGCCCAGGCCGCGCCAGAAATAGGTGATAGCGGCGCCGGCCGTCAGCACCACATAGGCCCAGTAGTCACCCACGGGACGGAGTTCTCACGAGCTTCGGAAGCCAGCCGAGGGTTCCCGCGACCACACCCGTCAGCAGCAGGCCCCAGTCGGGATCGACGAAATAGAAAAGCGGACCGAGCATGGCGCCGAGGGCCATCGCGCGCAGCCGGGCCGGATCCCTCAGATCCGCCGTCAGGACGAGCATGAAATAGATCGGATTGAGGAAGACGAGGCCGAGCGACACCTGCGCCGGGACCGATCCCGCGAGGTAATAACCTGCGACCGTCGCCACCAAGCACACGACCCAGAGCATGCCCGAGAAGCCGAACAGGAACGGCAGCCGCTCCTCTTCGGGCAGTTCCGGGCAGCGTCGCATCGCATTCACCCAGCCGGTGACGGCGATCAGATGGGCAGCAAGGTAATAGACCCAGCGCTTCGTCCCCGGCGCCCGGAGATGGGGCATCAGGGCAAGCGTCATCGGCAGGAGCCTGACATTAGTGAGGGCGACGGCGACGATGATCGCCGCCAGCGACGCCCCGACGGCATAGAGCTCGACCAGCGCGACTTGCCCCGGCAATGCCCAGCCGGAGAAGGTCGAATAAAGGCCCATGGCGACCGTCATGTCGCTTGCCCTAACCAGGGAGCCGAAGCCGATATAGCTGGCGCCCAGGACCAGTGCCGGGGCGCCCAGCGCCTCACGCGCCGCGCCCAGGAAGGCGCGGGCGGGGGACCCGAAGCTTTCGGAGAAACAGCCGTTCATGGGTGGGGGATCGGCGCCGTCCCCTCGGCGGGGCGAGGGGACGGACGGCCGTAGGGACGGATCACGCGATATCCTGCAGGGTCGTCACGATGCGCGACACCATGCCGTAGTTGATGGCTTCCTCGGCCGACATCCAGTAGTTCCGGTCGGTGTCCTTGCGGACCTTCTCGATCGGCTGCCCGGTCTCGTCTGCGATGATCTGATTGATACGTTCGCGCATCCTGAGGATCTCGCGGGCCTCGATGTCGATGTCGACCGCCGGTCCGCGCACGCCGCCCATCGGCTGGTGCAGCAGGAAGCGCGTGTTCGGCAGGCAGAAGCGGTTCTTGGCCTCGGCACCCAGATAGATCAGGGCGCCGGCGCTGGCGACCCAACCGGTGCCGATCATCCGGACGGGCACCGACGAGCGGACGAACTTCACCACGTCGTGGATCGTGTCGCCGGATTCGACATGGCCGCCCGGCGAATTGATGTAGATGTCGATCGGCTTCGTCGATTCCTCGGCCATGGCGAGGATGCGGGCGGTCGCGTCCCGCGCCACGCGATCGTTGATCGCGCCGAAGATCAGCACCTTCCGGTTTCTGAGAAGCCGCGATTCCAGTTCGTTGATCGGGCTGCTCAGGGATTTGTTCTCGCCCGGCTCCTCGTAGGGATTGTCCGGATCGTCCGGGTCGTCGAGAACGGGGTGACGAGGCAGGTCGGCCATGGTTTCAGCCCTTCTGTCGATCAAGCTTTCTCCGAGCGATAGCAGCGCCCGGCCGTCAGCGCAACGCACCTCACGCCTTGGGGTGCATCCGAAACGGCCGGCCCAGCACCGCCGCAACGCGACCTTCGGCACGAAATCCCGGATTCCGGCGTCCGGACCGAGGGGCGTCCTCGATCTCAATGACGAACGCGCCCTTTTCGTTCTGCATCACCTTGACGCCCTGGAAGGCGGCTTCGATCACCCGCGCCGCAACGGGAGGTGACCGATGGCCGCCTGGGCGGATACTATGCTTCCCGGCCGACCTCGCCTTTCCGGGACGGGGAGAGGGGCCGCCGCCGGTTCCGTCAGCGGAAGCGTGCCGGCCGCCCTTCGACAAGAACGAAGCCATTGGGGACACGCTCATGAAGACGATCAAAGGGCCAGCGATCTTCCTTGCCCAGTTCGCCGGCGACGATCCGCCCTTCGACAGCCTGGACGGCATTGCCGGATGGGCCGCCGGCCACGGCTACAAAGGGGTCCAGATCCCGACCTGGGACGCAAGGCTGTTCGACCTGGAGAAGGCCGCGACCAGCAAGACCTACTGTGACGAGATCAAGGGGACGCTCGCCCGGCACGGGCTCGAGGTGACGGAGCTGTCCACCCATCTGCAGGGCCAACTCGTCGCCGTCCATCCCGCCTATGACGAGGCCTTCGACGCCTTCGCCGCGCCCCATGTGCGGGGCAACCCGGCCGCGCGTCGGGAATGGGCGGTGAACCAGCTTCTTCTGGCGGCGAAGGCATCGCGGAATCTGGGGCTCAAGGCCCATGCCACCTTCTCGGGCGCGCTTGCCTGGCCGTTCCTCTATCCATGGCCGCAGCGTCCGGCCGGTCTGGTCGAGACCGCGTTCGACGAGTTGGCCCGCCGCTGGACGCCGATTCTGGACGCCTTCGACGAGGCGGGGGTCGACCTCTGCTACGAGATCCACCCGGGCGAGGATCTGCATGACGGCGTGACGTTCGAGATGTTCCTCGACCGGGTGAAGCATCATCCGCGCTGCAACCTGCTCTACGACCCCAGCCATTTCGTGCTGCAGCAGCTGGACTACCTCGCCTATATCGACATCTACCACGACCGCATCCGGATGTTTCACGTCAAGGATGCGGAGTTCAACCCGACCGGCCGGCAGGGCGTCTATGGCGGGTTCCAGTCCTGGGTGAACCGGGCCGGGCGGTTCCGCTCGCTCGGTGACGGTCAGGTCGATTTCGGCGCGGTGTTCTCCAAGCTCACCCAGTACGGATT
>JAJUFW010000523.1 GCA_029263555.1 Alphaproteobacteria bacterium | reverse complement strand
GGGGCGATCCCTACATTAAGATCGGTCGGGACGGTGGCCGGACATCCTTACGGATAGCCCCACCCTTTGCAGGGTGTCTGCGTTCCACCGCCCCCCACCTGCATAGCACGCCAACCCCGCTCCGGCGGGGTTTTTCTTTGCTCGAATACCAGCGGCCCCAGCGCATGTGTTGGGTTACGCCAGGGGCCTAAGCACACAACTAGATGGGGTAGTCGCATGCCGATGTGTGCCAATAAACGATTCGTTCGCAGCCGTCCAGTGGACGGCTTTTTTGTTGCCGGGGGCCGCCATGGATGATCTGACGCGCTACCTGCCCGGATGGCTCGAGGCTACGCCGGCAATCGCCGGCATCCTCGGCCGGGCGCTGTACCATTTCGATCAGGTGCGTCGTGGACGGCGGCCGGCCGTCGGCGTGCTGCTGGCCTGCGAACTCGCGATCGCGCTGCCGATGGGATATGTGGGCAAGGGCGTCGTCTCCTATCTGGGGCTGACGGGTGATGCCGCCTTTGCCGGGACGATCGTCATCGCCTATCTGGGGCCGCGCGTCATCGAAATCATGGTCGGGCGCTGGCTCGATCGCCGGTTGCCTCCGCCGCCGGCCCCGCCTTCGCCGCCGGTGCCGCCGGCTCAATCCTGACCGTCGATCCCAGGCCGCCTCCGGGCGGCCTTCTTGCTTCGGAGTGACTGACATGATGGGGCGATATTACGACCACTATTCCGAAATCCCGGCCGGGCACTGGCCGTGGCGGCATTTCAGGCCGGCCGAGATCGCCTGCAGGGGCGATGGCGCGATCCTGGTGCAGGACGAAGCCATGCATCGGCTGGAAGCGCTGCGCGAGCGCCTGGGGCAGCCGCTGGTGGTCGCAAGCGGCTATCGCTCGCCCTGGTACAACCGGAAGGTGGGCGGGGCCGAGCGGTCCCAGCACATGGCCGGCAAGGCCTTCGACATAAGCCTGCGCGACGGCCTGACGATTGAGGATCTGGTCGGCGCGGCGAAGGCCGTCGGCTTCACCGGCATCGGCCGGTACCGGACCTTCGTCCATGTCGATGTCGGGCCGGCACGCGAATGGGTCGGCTGATCTCGATCGCCGGCTGGCTGCTGCCCTCTTGGCGGTGGCTTGCGGCCGGCGCGGTGCTGATCGCGGTCGCGGCCGGCGGGGTCTGGCTGCGCTCCGTCATCGCGGAACGCGACGAACTGCGGACGCGGGCCGCGGCGCTAGAGGCGGATCTGCACATGCGGGACCGCCTCATCATCCTGCAGCGCGATGCGATCGCCGTCGCGGATGCCGACCGCGCCCGGGCCGAAGCCGCCGACCGAAACCTCCAGGCCGCAAGGGAGCGGGTGCTGCGCGCACCCGAGACGGACGATGCGCCTATTGCCCCTGTGCTCATTGATGCTCTGCGCAGCCTGCGCGAACAGCGTTCCGCCGCCGCCGCCCCTTGAGATTCCGGCCCAGCTTCTCCATTGCCGGCCGGCGCCCGACGTGCCGGGGGAGGGGGCGACGCAGCGGGACCTCGCCCTCTTCATCCTCGACCTGGATGCGGCCGGGGCGGACTGCCGGGCGAAGCTGGGGGCGGTGAGGGGGATCATTGGGAGCCGGGGCCCCGAATGCCTCCGGCAATGCCGGCAGGGGTGAAGGCATGCGCCGGCTCTCTTGGCATCCGGCGAGTGGGGCTGTCCGGCGCCCTTGTCGTCCGACGGAACCTCGGCCGAGCGGGGTGGTTCGCGCGAGATCGGATGATGGAGTGAGAGGGGTGCGGACATGCGGCCGCCGACCCGACGACGACTCCGCCCCGTCCGGCGGGAAGGAGTTGTCCTTCCTCACGGCCAGCGAGGCGTCGAGGCCTGCCGCTCTGCTTCTCCACGGCTTTCCCAGCGCCGCCCGGGGACGACACGACGCCTTCTTCGATCTCGCTGAAGTCCTCTCGTGGATGCAGGACCTACCCCGGATGGAGGCACACATCTTCGATGCCGCCCACATGCTGCTCGAGACCCACGCGCCTGCGGGGCGCGCCCGCAGTTGCCGATCCTACCAGGAGAGGCGGAGCCCGGCGCGGAGGGCGTGAGCGGCTTCGCCGCCGCCGAGCGAGGCGCCGTAGCCGAGCTGCCAGGTGGTGCCGCCCCCGGTGGTCGCGCTCACCCCCAGCGCCAGCTCGGCCGTGTCGCGGGCGGCGTCGGCCCCGGCCACCCGGAAGCCGATGTCGGGGGCGCCGGCGAAGGCGGCGTCGACCACCCGCTCGGTGTCGCCGAACTCGTGCCGCCAGGTGAGCGCCGCCGCCGGCGTCACCGCCAGCCCGGCGGCGGTGGCGAAGGGCCGGGCGACGGCGAGGCCGAGCCGGCCCTGCACCGACTCCACCGTCTCCGCCCCGACCTCCAGCCCGGCCGCCCCGGCCCCGGTTTCGGCGAAGCCGTCCCGGTGCAGCCGGACATAGGCCAGGCTGGCCCGCGGCGTCACCTGCCAGGCGCCGTGGTCGAGCCGGTAGCCGGCGCCGAGCCGGGCCGAGATCTCGTGGCCGTCGGCCTCGCCCTCGGCCCGGCGGGCGAGGGCGCCGAAGGCCAGGCGCCGCTCGCTCTCATAGTCGCTGCGCCCGGCGCCGAGCGCGCCGTCCAGCACCAGCCGCCCGCCCGCCGGCTGCCAGGCGCCGTAGAGCCCGGCCCGCACCGTGTCGACCGTGCCGTCCTCGCCCGCGCCGTGGTCGAGCCGGCTGCGGCCATAGCC
>JAJUFW010000183.1 GCA_029263555.1 Alphaproteobacteria bacterium | reverse complement strand
GTGGCGGCCGGCCCTGGCGGGCCGGCTCTCGAAGAAGCTTTCGAAGATCCGGTCCAGGCAGTCCGCGTAGGCGTGATCGACCCCGCTCATCACCGTTATCAGCCGGCGCTCTCCCGATTTGCCGCCAGCACCCTGCCGATCAGGGCGACGGAGCCGCAGACCACGATCCGGGCAGGCTGGCCGCCGATCCGGGCGATCGCGTCGGCGACGTCCGCGGCCGGTTCTGCCGGGATCCCGCTTGCGGCCGCGGCGGCCACGATATCGGCAGCGGGGCGGCAGGGCTGTTCGCCCGTGAACTCCACCGCGAAGACGCGCCGGGCCAATCCGCGGAACTCGCCCAGGAATTCGGATGCCTGCTTGTCGTAATACATGCCGACGACGAGATCGGTCGGAAGATCGCGCCGTCCCGAAAGAAAGCGGGCAAGCTGCTCGCCCCCTTCGCGGTTGTGGGCGGCGTCGACCCATAGCTCGCTCCCCGGTGGCAGCGCCCGGGCGAGCGGGCCGGTGGTCACGGGCTGCAGCCGCCCCGGCCAGGTCACGGAACGCAGCCCTTCGGCGATCGCCGCCTCGGCGACGTGAAAGCCGGTCAGGCAGTCCAGCACCGCCAGGGCGGTGCCGGCATTGACGATCTGGTGATCGCCGGCGAGGGCGGGCAGGGGCAGGCGCAGGCTACGCATCGGGCTTTCGTAGGAAAGCGCCTCGCCGACCGTGCAGGCGTGCCAGACCGCGCCCGCCGCGTAGAGCGGCGCCTTGACCTCGGCCGCCTGCCGGGCGATCACCGCCGTCGCGTCCGCCGGCTGGGGCGCCAGGATCGCGGCCACGCCGGGTTTCAGGATGCCGGCCTTCTCGGCCGCGATCTCGGCAAGCGTCCCGCCCAGATAGGCCATGTGGTCCATGCCGACCGGGGTGATCGCCGTCGCCGCCGGGCGATCGAGGACGTTTGTCGCATCCAGCCTCCCGCCCAGCCCGGTCTCCAGCAGGACGATGTCCGCCCGCGTTTCGGCCATGGCCAGGAAGGCGGCGGCGGTGGTCGCCTCGAAGAAGGTGATCGGCGCGCCGTCGTTCGCCGCTTCGACCCGCTCCAGCACCTCGGCCAGACGGGCGTCCGCGATCAGTTCGCCGGCCAGTCGGATTCGCTCGTTGAAGCGCTCCAGATGCGGGGAGGTATAGGCATGGACGCGATAGCCCGCCGCCTCGAGAAAGGCGCGCAAAAAGGCGATGGTCGAGCCCTTGCCGTTGGTCCCGGCGACGTGGATCGCCGGCGGCAGGGCCCGGTGCGGATCGCCCAGCGCCCTCAGGAGACGGAAGACCCGATCGAGGCCGAGATCGATGGTCCGGGGGTGGGACCGCTTGAACCGCTCAAGGGCGGCCTCTACGCGCGCAGAGGCGTCCTTCGTCGCGTCACGGGGCAGGGACCGGCTCACCGCTTTCCCTCGCCGCGGCGGAGCCTTCCGGCTGCTCCAGCTCGATCACCTCGGCCGGAGGGGTCGGTCGGCGCAGCAGGTCCAGGACGCGGACCAGCGTGTCCCGCAGCTCGGTGCGGTGGACGACGATGTCCACCATGCCGTGCTCCAGCAGGTATTCGGCGCGCTGGAAGCCTTCGGGCAGGGTCTCGCGGATCGTCTCCTCGATGACGCGCGCGCCGGCGAATCCGATCTGGGCGCCCTTTTCCGCGATGTGGATGTCGCCCAGCATCGCGAAGGACGCCGTGACGCCGCCCGTGGTGGGGTCGGTCAGGATGACGATGTAGGGCAGCCCGGCTTCCTTCACCAGGTCGACCGCGATCGTCGTCCGCGGCATCTGCATGAGGCTGAGGATGCCTTCCTGCATGCGGGCGCCGCCCGACGCCGGAATGACGATCAGCGGCGCCTGCTGCAGCACCGCGAGACGCGCCGCCGCCAGGATGCCCTCGCCGACCGCCGTGCCCATGGAACCGCCCATGAACCTGAAGTCGAAGGCGGCGACGACCGTGCCGATGCCGCCGATCTGGCCATGGGCGACGACCACCGCGTCGTTGCGGTTGGTCCGGCTCTGTGCCTCCTTCAGGCGGTCCGTGTAGCGCTTCGTGTCCCGGAACTTCAGGGGATCGACCGGGACCTTCGGCAGCTCGATCGTCTGGTACTTGCCGTCGTCGAACAGGATGCGCAGGCGCCGCTCAGGATCCAGGCGCATGTGGTGCCCGCAATGCTGGCACACCCACAGATTGGCCTCGAGGTCCCGGTGGAACAGCATCGCCTCGCAGTTCGGGCACTTGGTCCAGAGATTGTCCGGCGGCTCGGTCTTGTTGACGAGCGCCCGGATCTTCGGACGGACGAAATTGGTCAGCCAGTTCATCGAGTGAATCCTCCGGGACGCTAGCGGGCCGCGCGTGCCGAGCGCACGCCTTCGGCAAGTCCGCGGACCATGCCGAGCACATCGTCGACCAGTCCCGGCTTCGGCCGGCCTTCCGCATCGAGGTTGTCGGCAATGCGGGAAACGATCGCCGAGCCGACCACGGCCGCATCGGCGACGGCGGCGACGGCGGCCGCCTGGTCCGGCGTCTTGATGCCGAAGCCGACGGCGATCGGCAGGTCCGTGTGGCGGCGCAGGCGCTCGACCGCCGCGGTGATGTCGGCATTGGCCGCGGAGGCCGTGCCGGTGATCCCGGTGATCGAGACGTAGTAGACGAAGCCGTTGGTGTTGGCGAGAACGGCCGGCAGACGCTCGTCGTCGGTCGTCGGCGTCGCCAGGCGGATGAAGTTCAGCCCGGCGCGCAGCGCCGGCAGGCACAGCTCCTCGTCCTCCTCCGGCGGCAGGTCGACGATGATCAGCCCGTCCACCCCGGCGTCCTTGGCGTCGGCGAGGAAGCGGTCGATGCCGTAGGAATAGATCGGGTTGTAATAGCCCATCAGCACGATCGGGGTTTCGTCGTCCCCCTGCCGGAAGCGGCGCACGAGGTCGAGCGTCCGCGCCAGCGAAATCCCCGCCTTCAGGGCCCGGAGGCCGGCCGCCTGGATCGCCGGCCCGTCGGCCATGGGGTCGGTAAAGGCGATGCCCAGCTCGATCACGTCGGCGCCGGCCTCGGGCAGGCCCTTCAGGATCTCGAAGCCGGTCTCGGGATCCGGGTCGCCCGCGGTGATGAAGGTGACGAGCCCGCCGCGGCCCTCGGCGCGCAGCAGCTCGAAGCGGCGGTCAAGCCGCCCGGTGGCGGTGGCAGCCATCAGATTTCGGCTCCCAAGGCCTCGGCTACGGTGAAGATGTCCTTGTCGCCCCGGCCGGACATGTTGACGACCATGATGTGGTCGCGGGGCAGGGAGGGCGCGGCCCGCATGACATGGGCAAGCGCGTGCGCCGGTTCCAGCGCCGGGATGATGCCTTCCAGGCGCGAGCAGAGCTGGAACGCCTCCAGCGCCTCGTCGTCGGTCGCCGAGACATAGGTCACGCGGCCCGTGTCGTGCAGCCAGGCGTGCTCCGGACCGATGCCGGGATAATCCAGGCCGGCCGAGATGGAGTGGGCCTCTTCGATCTGGCCGTCCTCGTTCTGGAGGAGATAGGTCCGGTTCCCGTGCAGCACGCCGGGGCGGCCGCCCGTCAGCGAAGCCGCGTGCTGGCCGGTCTCGAGCCCGCGGCCCGCGGCCTCGACCGCATAGATCGCGACCTCCGGGTCGTCCAGGAAGGGATGGAACAGGCCCATGGCGTTCGAGCCGCCGCCGATGCAGGCGACCAGGCTGTCCGGCAGGCGCGCCTCGGCGGCCATGATCTGCTCGCGGACCTCGTGGCCGATCACGGACTGGAAGTCGCGCACCATCATCGGATAGGGGTGCGGGCCGGCGACCGTGCCGATGATGTAGAACGTGTCCTCGACATTGGTGACCCAGTCGCGGAGCGCCTCGTTCATGGCGTCCTTGAGCGTCCGGCTGCCCGAGGTGACGGGCCGGACCTCGGCGCCCAGCATCCGCATCCGGAAGACGTTCGGCTTCTGCCGCTCCACGTCGACCGCGCCCATGTAGACCACGCAAGGCAGGTCGAACAGCGCGCAGACCGTCGCCACGGCCACGCCGTGCTGGCCCGCGCCGGTCTCGGCGATGATGCGCTTCTTGCCCATCTGGCGGGCCAGCAGGATCTGGCCGATGCAGTTGTTGATCTTGTGGCTGCCGGTGTGGTTCAGCTCTTCGCGCTTGAAGTAGATCTTCGCGCCGCCGAGATGCTCCGTCAGCCGCTCCGCGAAATAGAGCGGGCTGGGCCGACCCACGTAATGGGTCAGGTAATGCTTCATGTCGGCCCGGAAGGCAGGATCGTTCTTCGCCCGGGCATAGGCCCGCTCGACCTCCAGGATCAGCGGCATCAGCGTCTCGGCGACGAACCGGCCGCCGTAGATGCCGAAACGACCGTCCTCATCCGGGCCGGCGCTATAGGTGTTTGGTGTCGTCACAGGGTCTCAATCGTCAGGGTTCAGAGACTTGGGACTGGCCCCGGGGCGTATGCGATCGGGTCGCCCTCGCCGATGTCAGTGCGCCACCATAGCCATAGACTTTTGTCATGCCAAGCATGGCCCGGGAATGCCAGCAATTCGATTCCCCGGGGGAACCTGCAGGCGCCACCCGGTCCGCCGTGGCCGGATGGCCGACAGCCTAGAGGAACCGGCCGTTTTCGGGGCCGCCGCCGAGGCCCGCCGCGGTCGTCAGGAAACTCCGGATCAGGGCCGGCGTCTTGTGGCCGGGCCGGTCCTCGACGCCGGAGGAGACATCGACCGCCGTGGCCCCGGTCGCCGTCACGGCTTCCGCGAGATTGGCGGGATTGAGCCCGCCCGAGAGCATCCAGGGCCGGGACCAGCTGCGGCCGGCGAGCAGCGACCAGTCGAAGGGCAGCCCGTTCCCGCCCGGCAGGGCGGCGACGTTCGCCGGGGGCTTGGCATCGAACAGAAGCATGTCGGCCATATCCTCGTATTCCGGTGCCCGTGCCACGTCGGCCGGGGTCGCGATGCGGATCGCCTTCATGACCGGCAGCCCGAACATCGCCCGGATCTCGGCGACGCGGGGCGGCGCCTCTTCGCCGTGGAGCTGGATCACGTCCAGCGGAACCCGGGCAAGCACGCTTTCCAGGAACTCGTTCTCCGGGTCCACGAACAGGCCGACGGTGCGCACGCCGGTCGGGACTCGGCGGGCGAGATCGGCCGCCAGCGCCGGGTCGACCGCCCTCGGACTGCGGGCGAAGAACACGAGACCGATATAGCGGGCGCCGCCTGCGACGGCCGCGTCCACCACCTCGGGCGTGTTCAGGCCGCAGATCTTCACCTGAATCTTCATGGTCCTAAGAATGGGGCAGCGACAGCTCATCCGCAATGCGGCGGGCTGCGGCGGCCGGATCGGCCGCTTCCGTGATCGGCCGGCCGATCACCAGATGGTCGGCGCCGAGCGCGACCGCCCGGGCGGGCGTCAGCACCCGCTTCTGGTCCTGGGCGGCGGCCCAGGCGGGGCGGATGCCGGGCACCATCAGCACGAAGCCGGGGTCGCACCGGCGGCGCAGCCGCTCGATCTCCTTCGGGCTGCAGACGACCCCGTCCAGGCCGGACTCCTGCGCCAGCTCGGCCAGCCGGTCCACCTGGGCCGAAACGTCGGGGTCCTGCCCGGTCGCGCGCAGATCGTCGCCATCCAGGCTGGTCAGCACGGTGACGCCGAGGAGGCGCGGCCGGCCGACGCCGTGCTTCGCCGCGGCCTCCCGGGCCTCGGCCGCGGCGGCGGCCATCATCGCCCGGCCGCCTGAGGCATGGAGCGTCATGAAGGCGGGGGAAAGGGGCGTCAGCGAACGGACCGCGCCCGCGACCGTGTTGGGGATGTCGTGCAGCTTCAGGTCCAGGAAGATCGGCAGCCCCTCCGCGGCGATCGTCCGATAGCCTTCCGGTCCGTTGGCATAGAAGAATTCCATGCCCAGCTTCAGGCCGCCGACCAGGCCTTTCAGGCGGCCGGCCAGCGCGCGTGCGGCGGCGAGATCGCCCGTGTCGACCGCGCAGAAGACGGGGGATGCGGCGGAATCGTTCATGAGGGCGGCCTCCGGCTGGCTCGATTGTCGGGTCAGGCCAGGTTCTTACGCCCTGCGGGCGCCCGGCCTCAAGCCTCCAGCGCCGCGGCCCAGGGCCTTCCCGCCTACGTCCCGATCAACCCCGTCACCACCTCCCGCAGCGCCCTCTACCTGCAGCCGTTCGAGCTGCCCGCGCCGACGTGGCGACTGACCGCGCAGGTCGACTGGGCCAGCCTGATCGAACTCACTCCCAATGCCGGCGCGGACGACGACTACTTCCTGCTCGATGCTGAACTGCTTCGGCTCGACCTGACGCTGATCAAGGACTATCGCCCCGGGCAGTTCCTCCTCCTT
>JAJUFW010000673.1 GCA_029263555.1 Alphaproteobacteria bacterium | reverse complement strand
ACGCAGGCGGTTCCGTCGTCGGGTTCCGCCACGACCGGGCCTTGCGCGCTAACGTGGCGGGAAACGATGACCGTGGCGATCCTCATTGCTGGGTTCCTTGCGTTATGTCCCGGACCGCGCGGAAGAAGGCGGCCCACGGCTCGAGAAGGGCGATCATGAGCAGGACGGGGAGCGGGGTCGGGCAATGCCCGGTCGGGTCGTAGGGCCGGCCCGTCGCGTCGCGGCGAAGGGCGGGAAGGTCGCGCCCGTCCTGCATCGCCGTCACCAGGTCATCCGGTCATCAGCAACCGCGACTGGCGCGGCTGCGCCCATTCCGGCAGGCGGATCAGGTGGCCGCCGGAGGTCGGCGCGATATATTCGCAGTTTTCGGCCTTGATCGAGATATCGGGCAAGCCGCCCCACGCGGCGATCTGGACCTGCGCCCCGCCGGCGCGACGGCCGCTTGCCCGCGCGTTGCCGCGCTCGTCGAGACGGACGCGGACGATCCCGGCGTCGTCGCCGGTGCCGAGTTCGACAGTCAGCCGACGACCGACAATAGATCCTCCGAAAAGAACACGTTGCGCCTGGCTGTTGAAGTAAAGGAATACGGATTTTCCGGACGTCCGCGTGACGTTGAGACTGGCCGAGATCCTTTCGGCGCGGGCGTTGATTCCGGCCGACTTTCCGGGCGGCGGACTTGCGGGAACAAAGGCCATATCGCTACCTCTCCGATACTGGTCGCGCTATCCGTGCAAGCGGTTGACCGGAAACGAATTCTTGCGATTACTTCCGCAAAGGTTGCGGAGACCTTGCAAATTTCCTAATCCGGCAACGGCCCTTCGGATGGCACAACCAGATACTAGGTTGGCTTTTTCCAATCGTCAAGGGGACAGACGTGGGTTTTGTCCAACGCGCTTTTCGTGTAGGCTACGCGGACGGCGCGTAATGCAGGGAGGAGATGTTCGGTTATGCTTGTGCAGCGTAAGCGGCGTGACGAGTTTGCACGGCTGCTTGGCCGGATGTCCGGCGGGCAGCTTGAAACGGTGCAACAGGAAGCGGTGTTGGCGCTTATTCGTCGGTCAGCAATGCACGGGCAATCGCGACGAGGCGATCCTGCTCATCGGCCGGAAGCCGATCAAACATCAGCATTATATTCTGCCGGCGCGCCGCAAGGTCGGGCGGCAGCAGCAAATCGACTGGACTGACGCCAAGCGCCCGCGCAATCGCGACGACGGTCTCGAGGCGCGGGCTTCTGCTCCGGCCCGTCAGGATGTCATGTATCGCTGACTGATTGAGTCCGGCGGCCTCGCGCAGGGCCGATTTGGTCATCCCCTTCTCTTCGAGCAATCGCTCGATGTTGGCGGCAACCGCCGCCGTGAACGGATCTCGCTCCATCGCTTCTTCATCCTCCCCGGATAGATTTGGTAATATCCCAAATGCCTTGACAAGGCCAATCTGATAAATCCACTTGGCAAACTCGGAAAAATCCAATATATCGGCGTCATGGAGTATGACCCGATAGCAGCAAACCGGCCGCTTGTCCGCGAGATCGAAGCTTTCTGCGAGCGGCACGGCCTCTCCGCCAGTCGTTTTGGCCGCGAGGCGGTCAACGACACGGCGCTCGTGACCGACCTCCGTTCGGGTCGGCAGTTGACGCAAAAGACCTTGTTCCGCGTCCGGCAGTTCATGAACAGGCAGGACGCGGGGGTTGCGCGGGCCGCGCCGTGAGCGGCCCCCGGCTTCCGTGCTGCCCCGATATCGACCGCGACATGAAGCGGCTCGTGTTCCCGGCCGATCCGGCCGGGCGCTGGCGCGAGATCGTCGGTCGGTCGGTGACGGCCGAGATCATCCACCATGCCCGGCGCGGACTTGT
>JAJUFW010000490.1 GCA_029263555.1 Alphaproteobacteria bacterium | reverse complement strand
TTCTGCTGCTGCCGCTTGCTCCGGCGCCGACATTCCTGGGCGCCGCCGGCACCGGTTATGCCATCGGGGCCTTCGTGCTGGGCGTCCTGTTCGTCGTCTGCGCGTGGCGCGTCCTGCGTGAGGACGGACCGGCGACCGGCTACAAGGCCGCGAAGCAGATGTTCGGCTTTTCGGTCTTCTATCTCTTCGCGCTGTTCGGCCTGCTGATCGCCGACCATATACAGGGGGGAGTGATCTGATGCCGGCCGATGACGATCTTCGGGAACGCCAGCGTCGCCTGCGCGGCAAGAACATCGCCCTTCTGTGCGCGCTGCTGGCGTTCGTCGCGCTGATCTACGTGATCTCGATCGTGAGGATGGGAGGAGGCTGATGGCCGACAATTCCGCTTCCGATCCGAAGCGGCGCAACAGGGTCATGGCGATGGGCCTGCTGGCCGTCGTCGTCCTGATGGTCGGCGTCAGCTACGCGGCCGTGCCGCTCTACCAGCTGTTCTGCCAGGTGACCGGGTTCGGCGGGACGACCCAGGTCGGAAGCCAGGTGCCGGACCGGGTCCTGGACCGCACCATGCGGATCCGGATGACGGCCGATGTCGGCCGAGGCCTGCCCTGGCGGTTCACGGCCGAGACCCGCGAGATCGAGCTGAAGGTCGGCGAGCCGGGCCTCGTCTACTACAAGGCCGAGAATCTCAGCGACCGTCCGGTCGCGGGCACCGCGGTCTACAACGTCAATCCGAACAAGGCGGGCCTGTACTTCGTCAAGGTGCAGTGCTTCTGCTTCGACGAGCAGGTGCTGCAGCCGGGGCAGCAGGTCGATATGCCGGTGTATTTCTACGTCGATCCGTCGCTCGCGGACGATCCGGGCATGGACGACGTCAAGACCATCACCCTGTCCTATACCTTCTTCCCGGCGGGCTCGGAGGAACTGGACGGGGCGAAGGAAGACTATTACAGAGCGGTGGAGCAGGCGAACGCACCGGTCGCCGAGGTCACCAAGGGGCCGGACACGGCCGTGCTGGCGCGCTGAGGGTCCGAAAGGGACGGAGCCGCAGGGGTACTATCGGAAGGTTTGAAGAACGGCATGAGCGACATCACCGCCCATAACCACACGAGCGGGTCTGAGTACGAACTCGGCACCCAGCCGCATCCCTATCACCTCATCAATCCCAGCCCGTGGCCGCTGCTCGGCTCGTTCGCCGCCGGCCTGCTGGCAACCGGCGGCGTCGTCTACATGCATGGCGGCGGGACGCTCCTGCTGATCCTGGGCGTGCTTGCCGTCCTCGGCGTCATGTTCGGCTGGTGGCGCGACATCATCCGCGAATCGGTGCAGGAGAAGGCGCACACGGCCATCGTCAAGCTGGGCCTGCGCTACGGCATGATGCTGTTCATCGCCTCGGAGGTGATGTTCTTCGCCGCGTTCTTCTGGGCCTTCTTCGACGCGAGCCTGTTCCCGAAGGAGGCGACCGGCTTCCAGTGGCCGCCGCAGGGCGTCGAGCCGGTCGACGCCTTCGACCTGCCCCTGCTGATGACGCTGATCCTGCTGCTCTCGGGCTGCACGGTCACCTGGGCCCATCATGCGCTCCGGGAAGGCCACACCCAGGACGCGGCCAAGGCGCTCGCGATCACCGTCGGCCTCGGCGTCGTCTTCTCGATCATCCAGGGCTACGAATACCATCACGCCAGCTTCGGCTTCACCGACGGCATCTTCTCGTCGACCTTCTACATGGCGACCGGCTTCCACGGCTTCCATGTCATGGTCGGCACGATCTTCCTCGCCGTCTGCTGGTGGCGCACCGTGAAGGGGCATTTCACCCCGAACAGCCATTTCGGCTTCGAGGCCGCGGCGTGGTATTGGCACTTCGTCGACGTCGTCTGGCTGTTCCTGTTCATCTCGATCTACTGGTGGGGCTCGATCGGCCACACCGCCGCGTGATCGGATTGTCCCAGGACTTTCCTCCCGTTTCTCCGCTCAAGGCGGGGCTGGCCTGCGCCTGCCCCCGCTGCGGGCGGGGGCGACTTTTCTCGGGCTTCCTCGAGGTCGTCGACCGCTGCAGCGTTTGCGGCCTTCCGCTGAAGGCGAACGACAGCGGCGACGGCCCGGCCGTCTTCCTCATCTTCATTCTCGGCTTCATTGCCGTCCCGCTGGCCTTCTGGATCGACGTCGCCTTCGACGTGCCCTACTGGGTGCCGGGCGTCGTCAGCGGCGGCGTGACGATTCTGCTGGCCCTCGTTCTGCTTCGCCCGGCCAAGGCGCTCGTGCTTGCGCTCCAGTTCCGGCACCGGCGGGGTGACTTCGACACCGGCGACTGATGCCATGACGGGCCGTTCCCGGCGCTTCCGTCCGACCCTCTGGCCGACACTCTTCCTCGTCCCGATGCTGGCCGTGCTCCTCGGCCTCGGGACCTGGCAGCTCGACCGGCTGGAATGGAAGACCGCGCTTCTCGACATGATTCGCGAGCGGACGCAAGCGCCGCCGGTGACCATGCCGGCGCGCTTCGACGATCCCGCCGCCTGGAACTACAGGCCCGTCCGCGTCGAGGGACGGTTCCTCCACGACCGCGAGCTGTTCCTGACCGGCCGGGTCCATGACGGCCAGGCCGGCTATCACGTGGTCACGCCGCTCCTGCGCACCGACGCCGCCGCGCCGGGACAGGAGATCCTGGTGAACCGCGGCTGGATCCCGGCCGACCGGCGCCCTCCCGAAACCCGGCCGGAAAGCCGGCCCGAGGGCGTGGTCGCCGTCGACGGGCTGCTGCGGATCCCGCCGGAGCGGGGCTGGATGCAGCCGGACAACGATCCCGGCGCCAATCTCTGGTACTGGACCGACCTTCCGGCGATGGCGGTCGCGGCGGGCCTGCGGTCCGCCCCGCCCCTGATCCTGGAGGCCGGGCCCG
>JAJUFW010000477.1 GCA_029263555.1 Alphaproteobacteria bacterium | reverse complement strand
CCTGCTGTTGCGGCATTCAACCGGCTGGCGCCAGGCATTCGATGACATCCTCCTTCCGCCCGAGCGCCTGGACGGTGGTGCGGACCGCCTTGACCGTGGACGAAAGGGAGGAACACGGCTTCGACCCTATCATCAGCCGCCGTTTCGGCCGGCCGGGGAGAACGGCGCAATCGAAGTCGCCCCTGGCGATCTCGAAATAGGCCGAGGAGAAGGGCAGGACTGCGAGACAGTCGCCGGCACGCACCAACTGCTTCATGGCGGGCACGCTGTCGACGATGATGACACCGGAATTCAGGGTCGACTCCCGGACGAGGCATCCCTCGATCAACCTCCGGAAATGGGAGCTGGTAACCAATTTCCATCCGTGATCGATCAGGAGGCTGCCCAGGTCCGCCCGGCCGGGCAGCTGCCCCTTCCGTCCCAGGATCACCAGTTCCTCCTCGAACAGATCCTCGAACACGAGCCCGGGCAGCGTCTTCGGATCGGTCGCAAGGGCGATGTCGATCTTCCCCTGCTCGAGCCAAGGCAGAAGTACGAGGGTCAGGCCCTCGATGATCTGAAGCTCGACCTTTGGAAGAACCCTCCGGCATTCCTCGATCAGCTTCGGCCCTAGGACTTCAGAACTGGAGGGCGGCAGTCCGACCACGACCTTGCCCGACGGCTCGGCCTCCAGCGCCCGGACGCTTTCCTTCAGTTCATCCATCTGGCGCAGGATGGCGCGCGCCTTTTCAAACAGAAGGCAGCCGGCATCCGTCAGATCGACACCGCGGGTCGTCCGGAAGAAGACCTGCGTTCCGAGCTCCTGTTCCAGGGATTGGACCTGTCGGCTGATTGCCGGTTGTGCAACGCACAAAAGATCGGCAGCCCTGCTGAAGCTCCTGCACTCCGCGACACTTACGAAATACCTGATCGCCCTGAGATCCATCGCCACGGCTCCGATGACCTGAATGCGGATAATGCAGGAACCGTACCAACCGGCGGGGGAGACGGCAGATGTCGGACCGGAACGGCCGACCGGGGCAAGCGTCGAGCAGGGCGGTAAGCTGGTCGGCCCCACCCGCTTCGCGGATAGGAACAGCCCTGCCGGCGGGAACGACCGTCACAGGCGGACCGCGAGGTTCCGCCTCATCAAGGTCGCCGTCTACCGGGTCAGAGCATCCTTGAAGATGCGTCCATCCTTCATGATGATCTTGAAGTTCCGGTCGGGGTCGGCGACCAGGTCGAGACTCTCCAGCGGATTGCCGTCGACGAGAATGAGGTCGGCCAGCGCGCCTTCCTCGACGACGCCGAGCTTGCCCGGATAGGGATTGATGAAGCCCGAGAGCGCCAGCAATTCGCCCGTGTTGGCCGTCGCCATCGTCAGCGCTTCGGCAGGCGTCATCCATCGGGCCAGCATCGCTAGATAGCTTCCCTGGCGGCTGGCCGCCCCGGGATCGAAAAGAATGTCCGCGCCGAACACGGTCTTGACGCCGTGCTTCTTGGCCATCCTGTAGGAATTCTCCGTCCCGGCGAAGACCTGCAGCGCTTTCTGCTGGGAGACCGGGCTCATGCGCGCGAACACCTCCTCGTCGTAGGTCAGGGGCTGGAGGCTCCACCAGATCCCCTTCTCTGCCATCAGTTGCGCGGTCGCATCGTCGATCAGCTGGGCGTGATCGATGCACTTGACCCCGGCGGCGATCGCCCGTCGCACGGCCTCCGACGTATAGGCGTGGACGGTCACATAGGTCCCCCAATCGGCGGCCGCCTCGACCGCGGCGCGCAGCTCGGCTTCCGTGAACTGCACGGATTCGATCGGATTGTGCTGAGAACTGACGCCGCCGCCCGCCATGAGCTTGATCTGGCTCGCGCCGTTCCGGAGCTGCTCGCGCGTGCGCAGACGAACTTCGTCGGGGCTGTCGGCGATGGCGGCTATGCCCTCGCGCTCGGAATAGCCGAGGGGACCACCCGGCTGCCGCGGCAGCTCGAAGAGGAAGCGGAAATCGCCGTGGCCCGAGGTCTGCGAGATGAAGGCGCCCGACGGGTAGATACGGGGACCGGCCACGATGCCCTCGTCGATCGCCCGCTTCAGTCCGAAGACCGGTCCGCCAAGATCGCGGACCGTCGTGAAGCCGCGCATCAACGTCGCTTCCGCTTCCTGCGCCGCCCGATGATGGAGATAGGAAGGCTCGGCGCCCATGAGCACGGGCTGAGGCGTGCTGGCCATGAAGACATGCCAATGGGCATCGATGAGGCCGGGCATGAGGACATGGCCGCTGCCGGCAATCGTCCGGACGTCCTCGCCGACCTCGATCGGCTCGACCGATATGCGCTCGATCGTGTTTCCCCGGACGAGCACATCGGATGGTGGCGAAAGATCCGGGCCGTGGCCGTCGAAAATCCGAACGTTCCGGAACAGGGTCGCACCTTCCGGTGCCGCCGGAACGGCCGGGTCCAGGCCCGGCGCTTCGATGCCGTAATCCTGGGCCGATGCACGATTGAAGAGGCACCAGGAAACCAACAGGACGAAAAGGATCTGGAACGAGATGTGGGAAATTCTCTTCGCCGGCATCATGTCTGAATCCTCCGGTCTTCACGCCCCGGCCAAGCATCGGGAAATGCTTCTCGACGGGGCGACGCGACGCCTGCCCGACGCGGGCAGGCGACTGAAGCTTGAGCGCACAAACGAGACGAAAAGAGCTTCTGGTATCGGCAGGCGATATGGGCGAATTCCTGCCGTGACCGGCGCAGTGAAGCCACACTTCGGATGGCGGACGACGGCTCCAAATCCGCCCTGCGCCGCGACCGGTCGATCGGGTCATTCTGGCAGCAGGGCGGCTTCCGGCGCAATCCCGTCATCGATCGGCCGGTCGGCAGATTACTGCCGTCCGGATCGCGCATGGCGACCGGGCATTTGCCTCCCGGCTCGTAACGGGATGAAGGCGACCGTCGGAAATGCTGCCGTCCCGAGG
>JAJUFW010000410.1 GCA_029263555.1 Alphaproteobacteria bacterium | reverse complement strand
GGTTGCCGGGCACGAAGATCGCGGTCGGGGTCTCGTTGATGAGGTCGATGATATGGGCGCCGTGATCGAAGCCGGACAGGAGGGACGGGGAGATGGCATCGCCACCGTGCGTCAGCAGCACGGTCCGGTCGCCCCGGGAGACTTCATCCTTTAGGACGGCCATGAGCTTGGCGAAACCGCCCCGGCCATTCTCCGCTTCCATCCGGTCCATGTCGTTGTAGTGGAGGATGGTCAGGTGAAGCGGCTCGGCCTGGGCGGCGGCCGCAAAGGCCCACCCGCTCATGCCGAGAAGAAGAGTTGCGCTGAGTTTCGAAAGCGACATCGGACTTCCATACCCTCCGATTTCAGATGCTCGATGACGAGCGGGTCGGGATCGCCGTATCCATGCGGCCCCGGAATGGTATAGCGCGATCGGATCGGTTTGCACCGGGAGTTTCGAGCGGAGCGACCGAGTTTCGGACCCGCGGGCCCCGGCCCGAGGCGCGGGCCTGCTCCCCGAAATGTGCGCTGGACAGCCGCGCCGCACCGGATTAGATGCCGGGACATGTGGCACCCCCGGATTCTCGTCCTTCAGAACCATTCCAACACCCCCGCTGGGCTGATCGGAGAGCAGCTGGTGGCCGGTGGAGCCGTGCTGGACATTGTCCAGGCGCTGGACGGGGATCCGTTGCCGCCGACACCGGCCGGCTATGACGGCCTGCTCGTCCTGGGCGGACCAATGAATGCCCTCGACGACGGCAACTACCCGAACCTACGCGTGGAGGCGGGGCTCATCCGAAGCTTCATCGATTCGGGCCTGCCGGTCATGGGCATCTGCCTTGGCGCACAGATGATGGCGCGGGCGCTCGGGGCGGCCGTGCGCCGTGCGGCAGTTCCGGAGATCGGGTTTACGCGGATCGACGGACTCCCGGCGGCGGATGACGATCCTCTCCTCGAGGGGCGGCGCTTGCCGCGGCTGATGCACTGGCATTACGACACCTTCGATCTGCCGCCGGGGGCGTCGCTTCTGGCGACCAACGGTGTCTGCCCCAATCAGGCATTCCGCTACGGACCGGGCCAGTACGCCTTCCAGTTCCACCTGGAAGCGACACCGGCGATCATCCGTGCCTGGGTGGCGGAGTTCCGGGAGACCACCGGCGATCCCGCCGGCCCGATCGCTTTTTTGGAAGATGAAATCGCTCTTCATGCGGCCGCTGCCGAGGCGTTCGGCCGGCGCATCGGGGACCGCTGGCTCGCGATCGTCCGGCGGTTGCGCGATCCCGCTGCGCAGGTGCCGCTCGCCGCGGAAGCCTGAACGGGCGTCCGCAGGCGCCCGTCCGCGTCAGGCGGAGCGGTCGGCGGTGGAAGCGGCCGCCTCGGCGAGGGCCCGGTCGGCGGCGCGGAACGGCAGCAGCACGCATTCGTGCCGGCTCCGGACCGCCTTGACGGGCATGAAGGCCTGGAGTTCCGGCCAATCTGGGGGCAGGGGGCCGTCGTTCCGGATCATCCGGTCTACGGCTTCGGCCACCGACCGGATCTGGTCCGTGCGCAGGCCAACGGCCTTTGCCGCGATGACCGAGGCCGCCGCCTCGCACAGCAGGCATCCGCGGACCTTATGGGCCACGCCTTCGATGGTGTCGCCGGTAAGCCGGACCTCGAAGGTGACGCGATCGCCGCAGACGGGATTGTCGACGGTCGCCCGGCCATGCGGATCGGCCAACTGGCCGGCGCCGACGGCGGCGCGGGCATGATCCAGAATGGCCTTCTGATAGAGCGCTTCTGACAACGGATCAGCTCCTGGAATCGGCATCGGCCCGGATCATACGGGAAAGAGCCTCCGGCGTGTCGATGTCCCGGATCACACCGTCATCGGCCATCTCGACCTCCGCGACTGCGTCGCCATGCGCCCCGATCAGATGGCGTGCCCCGACATCGCCCGCCACCTCGCCCATCTCGGCGAAGAAGCGCCGGTCCCAAAGCACGGGATTGCCGCGCTTCCCGGCAAAGGTCGGCACGACGATTGACCGCCCCTCGACCGGGGAATAGGCGCCGATCAGCCGGTCGAGAACCTGCGCCGTCACGCCCGGCATGTCCCCGAGACAGACGAGGGCCCCGTCGATCTCCGGCGGCAACGCCGACAGGCCGACGCGGAGCGACGTGCTCAGGCCTTCCGCGAATGCCGGATTGTGCACGAAACGGACGGGCCGGTCGCTCAAGACCGCTTCGACCCGTTCGTGTTCGTGTCCGGTCACGACCAGGACGGGGACCGCCTGGGAGGCAAGCGCCGCATCGACCACGCGGGCGACCATCGGCACGCCGTCGACCTCGACCAGCAGCTTGTTCACGCTTCCCATGCGCCGAGACTGTCCAGCCGCTAGAACGACGGCCGCAATCCTGGGCGCGTGCGGGGCCTCTGCGCGGGCGGGTGCGGTGCCACCGCGCGGCTGGGGCCGGGTCGGGATCTCGGTCAGAAGGCCGCCGACACCCATCCCCATGATGTCGTCGCGCGTGACCTCCAGGCCCGCGGCGATGCGCTGAAGCACCCAGTCGAAGCCGTTGAGCTTCGGGGATCTCGCGCAGCCGGGCAGGCCAAGGACGGGCATCTGGCCGATCCGGGCCATGAGCAGCAGGTTGCCCGGATCCACGGGCATTCCGAAATGGTCGACCGTGCCGCCGGCCGCGACGATGGCCGCCGGAAGCACGTCGCGCCGATCGGTGATGGCGGAGGCGCCGGCGATCAGAAGCAGATCAAGGTCCCTTTCGAGAAGGGCCCCGATTTCGGCCGCGAGCACGGATGTTTCATGCCCGCAGCGGCGTTCGTCTTCGAGGACGCCGCCCAGCACGCTGACGCGCTCCGACGTGATCTGGGAGGTCTTGTCCAGCATCTTCGGGCTGGTGCCCACGAGCGTCGTCTGGATCAGTCCGACCTTCAGGCTCCGGAACGGGGCGACGGAGATCACCGGCGTCCCACCGTCCTTTGCGATGTCCTCGCATCTCTGCAGGGCGTCGCCAGGGGTGGCGAAGGGGATGATCTTAACGGTCGCGACCATCTGCTTCGGCTGGACGGGCGCGAACCGGGGAAGCGTCGCGATCGTGATCGCTTCATCCACGCGGTTGATGCGGTCCAACCGCTCGCCATCGACGACCGCGAGGCCGGGCACGGTCGCAAACAGGTTGACACGCCCTGTGAAGGCGTCGCCGGCAACAAGCCCGGTGCCGGCGACGGCACGGGCAAGACGCTCGGACGCCTCGTCCTCATGGACGTCGCCGTCCTCGAGCCGGGCTGCGATGACCGTCCGGATGCCCGCCTCCGCGAGCGCCGCAACGTCTTCGGCCGTCAGCCTGCGCCCCTTGCGCAGGTTCAGGCCTCCTTCCCGTAGGGAATGGGCCAGGATCGTGCCTTCGGCCTCCGCGACCGGAAACTCGTCGAATATCATGCGGATTGCCCCCGGCGAAGTGCGGCGGTCATCTGCGCCATGACCGAGATGGCGATCTCCGCCGGCGAGACGGCGCCGATATCGATGCCGGCGGGTCCGTGAAT
>JAJUFW010000356.1 GCA_029263555.1 Alphaproteobacteria bacterium | reverse complement strand
GGCTGTCGCAGATGATGTAGTCGAAATCCTTGCGAAGCTCTTCGATGACCCGCTCAACCCCCTCCTTCGTCAGCGCATCCTTGTCGCGCGTCTGCGAGGTCGGGAGGATCGAAAGGTTGTCGATCCGCTTGTCCTTGATCAGTGCCTGGTTCAGCTTCGCTTCGCCGTTGATGACGTTCACGAAGTCGTAAACGACGCGCCGCTCGCACCCCATGATCAGGTCCAGGTTGCGCAGACCCACGTCGAAATCGATGACCACGGTCTTGTGTCCGCGCAGGGCCAAGCCGGCGGCGAATGCGGCACTGGAAGTGGTTTTGCCGACGCCTCCCTTGCCGGACGTCATCACAACGACTTTGGACACTGGGGCTATCTCCGCTCAAATGCAGGTTGAAGAATATGTCGGCGCCGGGTCACGGTGCCAGACGTTCGATGAGGAGGCGTTCGCCTTCCAGCCTGATTTGCACCGGCTTTCCGATCAGGCTTTCGTCGATGTCCTCCCGGACGCGCCAGTAGCCGGCGACCGAGATCAGCTCGGCATCCAGGCTCTGGCAGAAAATGCGGGCATTGACGTCACCGGTCACGCCGGCAAGGGCCCGGCCGCGGAGAGGTCCATAGACGTGGATATGCCCGTCGGCCAGGAGTTCCGCCCCGTGGCTGACCGGCGCCATGATCACGAGATCGCCGCGATGGGCATAGAGCTGACGGCCCGACCGCACGGGATCCGTGACGAGCAGGCTGCCCGAGCCCGGCTCGGTCGCGGCCGCCTGGGGCTCTCGCGCCGCCGTCCCCTCCGCCGAGGCCATCTCCCGTGCCCGGTCGGCCATCTGCGCCGGCCGGCCCGGCGGAAGCACGCTCATCCCCGCCGAAATGGCCGCCTGGTTCAACGCGTCGTTGCCGTTCTGGACGCCGACCGGGATCAGCAAGTGCTGGCGCAGGCGGCGCCCGAATTCGGCGAAGTTGAAGGGCCGCCCGCTTTCGGCGATCGCCTGGACGTCCAGCACCACCGGCGCATGGCGGAAGAAGTTCGGCGCCTGCGCGATCTTGTCCAGAAGCAGCGGAAAGAAGGTATGATCGTTCGGGTCTTCGATCCGCAACACCATCATGGTGTACGAACCGCCCATCAGCTTGAACGGCGCTTCTCCGGCGAGCTGCGACTCGCTCCGTGCGCTAGAGCCCATGACCATCCGCGTTAACCAATATTTCCCCGTGGCGACGAGCACCGTTTACCGTGTGGGCCGGCCCCGGTAAAGCCGGCATGAAAAAGATCATTGTGGGCGGAAAGATGGCACTGAGCCGGTCGGCCCCAATCCGGCCGGACGGCAGTCAGTATGCAGTGGAATGTCGGCCGTGTCATCCGGTCCGTTAACCATTGCACTCTGCCAGGGTGACGCCGTCCCCGCCGTCCGGGACGGCATGCCGCGGCAGCAGCGGCCTGCATCCCTCCGACGCCGTGCACAGCTCGTAGTCGCCGCCGAAGCCCGAGCCGGCAAGACGGAGTTCGGGAAGGACCATGTCGGGCGACCAGACCCAGGCGGTCCCTTCCGGGCGCGCCGACGCGGGCGGGTCCATGCCGGCGCCGCTGCCTTCGACGGAGGCCCGCACCAGGCGCAGCCGTCCATCCGCCTCGAAACGGTAATCCTCGCGCCACCAGGTCTTCTCGACCGAATGGCGCCAGGCCAGGGTGAACGAACCGTCCGGCACCGGGACGGTCGCCAAGACCGCCCCGGCCACGGCGATGCAGAGCGCCGTCACGCGACGGGAGGGGCATCGACCCCGCGGCCGGCCCGGGCGCGCCAGAAATGGGCCGCAAGGAAGACGATGGTCAGCCCGAACCCGATCTGGTCGGAGACAGGTTCCGCCACCACCAGGCTGAAGGCCGCGGCCGTCGCCAGGATTCGCTCCCAGACGGTCAGATGGGTCCTCAGGAAGCCTATCGTCGCGGCTCCCCACAGCCCCATCGACAGCAGCGCCTTCATGACGATGTAGGCGACGGCGGCCGGGTAGCCGATCGACGCGGCCAGCGTGCCCCCGTCCTGGAGCAGCAGCGCCGGCGTATAGACCGCCATGAAGGGCACGACGAATCCGGCCGTCGCGACGCGCATGCATTGGATGCCGATCTGAAGCCCGGGCGCCCTTGCGATCGGCGACGCCGCGAAGGCCGCAAGCGCGACGGGTGGCGTCAGGTCGGCCATGATGCCGAAATAGAAGACGAACATGTGGCTGACGATCAGCGGCACGCCCAGTTCGTACAGCGCCGGCCCGACCAGCGACGAGGTGATGATGTAGTTCGGAATGGTCGGGATGCCCATGCCGAGAATGAGGCAGGTCACCATCGTCAGAAGCAGAGACAGGAACAGGCTCTGGTCCCCGATCGAGATGATGACCCGGGCGAAGTTGGTGGCGACCCCGGTCAGCGTCATGACGCCGATGATGACCCCGACAAGGGCGCAGGCGACTCCGACGCTGAGGGCGTTGCGCGCCCCTTCCGACAGGCTTTCGAGGCTGAGCCGCAAGGTTTCCCGCCCGCCCTTCACGACCCAGCACAACAGGACGAGGGCGGCGATCAGCAGAAAGGCGGCGGTGACGCCGAACTCGAGGAAGGCGGAGGCGGCAAGCCCGATCCCGATCCAGAAGATCACCCTCAGGCCCAGCGGCCCGATCGCCTGCGCGATCGGCTTCGCCAGGATGATGATGGCGGTGAGCGCAAGGCCCACCGTCCCCGCGAAGAGCGGCGTGTAGCCGGAAAACAGGAGGTAGACCAGGGCGGCAAGCGGCAGGATCAGGTACCAGCCGCGGCGGACGGCCGCCAGCGCGTTGGGGCAATCCTTCTTCGGCAGGCCGAGCAGACCGAGCCGGCCGGCCTCCAGGTGGACGATCCAGAACACGGTTGCGAAGTAGAGGAGCGCCGGAACGATCGCGGCCTGCACCACCTCGACATAGGCGATGTTCAGCGTCTCGGCCATGATGAAGGCGACGGCCCCCATCACCGGCGGCATGATCTGTCCGCCCATGGATGCGGTCGCCTCGACCGCGCCCGCGAAGGCCGGACGGAACCCGAACCGCTTCATCAATGGGATCGTGAACTGCCCCGTCGTGACCACGTTGGCGACGCCGGAACCGTTGATCGTTCCCATGAGCGCCGACGAGATCACCGAAACCTTGGCCGGGCCGCCGCGGGTATGCCCGACGGTGCCGAGCGCCACGTCGTTGAACAGGTTGATCATCCCGGCCCGCTCGAGAAAGCTGCCGAACAGGATGAAGAGGAAGATGTAGCTGGACGAGACATAGGTCGGGATGCCGTAGATCCCTTCCGTGCCCAGGAACAGGTGGTCGATCACCTGATCGAAGCCGTAGCCGCGGTGGTTCAGCGGCGAAGGCAGGTAATTGCCGAACAGGGCATAGGCCAGGAAGATCCCACAGATGATCGGCAGGGCCCAGCCCATGATCCGGCGCGCCGCCTCGAACAGGATGGCGATCGCGATCACGCCGACCGCGATGTCCGTGCTGTTCGGCATGCCGGCGCGCAGATAGATCTCCGTCTCGAAAACCCAGTGGTAGAGGCCGATCGCGAAGGCGCCGATCGCCAGCGCCCAGTCGCCCCAGAACAGTACGCCCCGGTTCGCCCGCAGCCGCGAACACATGGCGAAGGTCATCAGCAGCAGGAAGCCGACATGCACCGACCGGACGACCAGGCTGGAAATCGGCGAATAAGCGGCCGTGACGATCTGGAAGGTGGAGAAGACGATGCCGATTCCGAAGATCAGCATCCCCAGCCTAGTGGATCGGTCGAGGGGGGCGCCGTGGATCGGCCCCCCGCCCGGCTCCTCCGCCAGCACCGGAGCCGAACCGAAGCGGGACTGTTGCTCAGAGGCGATGGAATCGGCCATGGAATTCGACTGTCGATTGAATCCGGATCGGCAGAAATGCCGGAACCCCGACTGCCGAACGGCCGGGGTTCCGGCATCGTGGCTCGGGGGCCTAGTTCAGCATGCCGACTTCGCGGTAGT
>JAJUFW010000051.1 GCA_029263555.1 Alphaproteobacteria bacterium | reverse complement strand
CGGCCGGCCTCGCCGGCGCGGGCCGCCTCGATCGTCGCGTTGAGCGCCAGAAGATTCGTCCGCCCGGCGATCTCGGCAATGATGCCGACGACCTCTCCCACCTCCCTGGCCGTGTCTGCCAGGGAAAGGATCCGGCTTTCGGCCAGCGTTCCCTGGGCGGCCATCCGGTAAAGCATCGCATGGGCCCGGGCGAGATCGGCAGACAGTTCGCTTGCGTGAAGCTGCCGGGTTCCGGCCTCCCGAATCGTCTCCAGCGCGGCCTGCTGCCGGCCCATGAGGAAGAGCGTCCCGGCCGAGGCGACCGTCAGAACAAGCAGAATCGCGGCGGGCGCCAGCGCGATCTTGAAGACGATCGGCCGATCGTGAATCCAGCGGCCCAGCATCTCCCATCCCTCCTGCCTAGATTGGCAGGCGAGTCATCGGGCCGGGCGATTAACCGTTGTTGTCGAACCGATGACGGTTCGATGAAAGATGGACCGGCCGGTCGAATCAGCGGGCCACCACCCAGGCGCGCTCTATGGCGTCCAGTTCGCCCGTCCGGATCGCCTGGCGCACGTCGCGCATCAGGCGGTTCATGGTGAAGATGTTGTGGATCGACACCAGCGTGATGGCCAGAAGCTCCTGCGCCCGGATCAGGTGATGGAGATAGGCCCGGCTGTAGGTGCGGCAGGTGTGGCAGCCGCAGGTCTCGTCGATCGGCGCCGAATCCTCCCGGAAGCGGGCGTTGCGCAGATTGACGCGCTCGCCGGGAACGCCCTTCACCAGGGCCCAGCCGTGACGGGCGACGCGGGTCGGCGAAACGCAGTCGAAGGTGTCGATGCCCTGCCGGACGCCCGCGAAGATGTCGCCGATGCCGCCGATGCCCAGAAGATGCACCGGCCGATCCGGTGCGACATGGGGCATGCAGTACGAAACGACCTCGTACATCTGCTCCTTATGGGCGCCGAGAGAGCCGCCGACGGCGGTGCCGAAGAAGTCGCGGTCGCGCGTGTATTCCGCGCTCTCGCGCCTCAGATCGGGATAGATCCCGCCCTGGATGATGCCGTAGAGGGCCTGCGGCAGGCCGTTTGCGGAAAGGCCCCCGCCGCGCCGGAACTCGGCAAGGCTGCGGTCGCCCCATCGGTGACTCATCGCCATCGACCGGGCGGTGTAGTCCCGGTCGACATGGAAAGGCGTGCATTCGTCCAACTGGACGATCAGGTCGGCGCCGAGCTTGCGCTGGATGTCGATCGAGTGCTCGGGCGACAGGAACAGCTTTTCGCCGTTGAGATAGGACCGGAAGGTCGCCCCCTCTTCGGTGATCTTCATGAGCGTCGGCGGGCGCGGCGTCTCGACGCCGGCGTTGCGGCGCCCCTTGATCTCGTCGGCGACCGATCCATGGCCCATCGAGAAGATCTGGAAGCCGCCCGAATCGGTCAGCATCGGCCCGTCCCAGCCCATGAAGCGATGCAGGCCGCCCATCCGGGCCACGATCTCCGCCCCCGGCTGGATCATGAGATGATAGGTGTTCGACAGGATGATGTCGGTCCGGGCTTCGCGCAGTTGGGCGGGCGTCACCCCCTTTACGGAGGCCTTGGTGCCGCAGAAGATGAAGTTCGGTGTCTCGATGGTGCCGTGCGGCGTCGTTAACCGCCCCGTTCGGGCGCGACTTTCAGGATCACGGGCCTCGATCACGAAGTCGAAGGCGGGCCTGTAGTCGAATGCGTCAGGCATAGGCGGCAGGGGGTGCCCGGCGGATCACGAGGCTCGACAGATACATGAAGGGCGTATCCACGAGTGCCAGCGCCGCGCGAAGCCCGTAAGTTCCCAGGATATAGGTGAAGATCAGCGGCTCCCAGCCGATCGGCTGCGGCGCCAGGACGACCCAGGCGAGCACGCTGAACACCGTATTGTCGATCAGGGACGAGATCAGCGTCGACCCGTTGTTGCGCAGCCAGAGCGCCCGATCCCCGGTCAGCCGGCGGATGCCCTGATAGAGCCAGACGTCGTTGAGCTGGCTGACAAGATAGGCAGCCATGCCGGCGACGAAGAAGGCCGGGACCGGCATGAACAGCGTCTCCAGCGCCCCCTGGACCGGTAGAGCCCAGGCCATTTCCTCGCCCGCCTGCTCCGGCGTCAGCGGCGAATAGCCCATGGTCATGACCATGAGCACGGTCCAGAACAAATAGACCGCGAAGCCGATGAGCACGCCACGCTGCGCGGCCGCCCGGCCGTAATGCTCGGTCAGGATGTCGGTGCAGAGATAGGTCGACGAGAACAGAACGGTCCCGAGTGCGACCGGGCTGTCGTAGATGCCGAACTGGACGGCCTTCACGACCTGCAGATTGGCGCCGACCACGGCGACGGCGATATAGGCATAAAGCCCGTTCGCCCCGAACAAACGTAGAAGGACGAGGATGGTGGAGAAGCACACCACCGCCTCGAGAATCAGCAGCAGCTCGGGCGGAAGGGCCTGCAGCTGCTGGATCACGCTCTCGGGGGACAGGCTCAGCATCGGACAGGTCGCAGCAATGAAAAAGCCCGCGGACCAGCCGCGGGCTCCGGCGGCGGGGCGTCAGCCCCTCAGGCCGCGTCGTTCCCGCTCTGCGCCTTCTCGACCCGCTTCTTCAGGCGCCGCAGCTCGCTGTTCAGCTCCGAAGCGCGGGCGCTGAGAAGATAGGCGTCCAGCCCGCCACGATGCTCGATCGTGCGGATGGCCTGGGTCGAAAGCCGCAGCCGAACCATTTCGTTCAGGCTCTCGGACGGAACCGACGTCTTCTGCAGGTTGGGCAGGAACCGGCGCCGCGTCTTGTTGTTCGCGTGGCTGACGTTGTTCCCGGTCTGGACACCCTTGCCGGTGAGCTCGCAACGACGGGCCATGGCTTGAAATCCTCAGAGAAAGGCAATATGGCGGGTCAAGTCAAAAGCCGGCCACTGTCGGGCCGGCGCGACGAAGACGCGGTGGTATAGGCGAACGTCCGCGAAGCGTCAAGGCTTTCGGGACCGGTGCCGGTGCCGGCGTCGATGCCCTGTCCTCATGTCAGGTATCCGGATGAAGTCCCTCCTTTTCAAGGCAGTCCTGACCGCGGCCCTGGTTCTGGCCGCCGCGTCCCCGGCATCGGCCCGGGGACCCAGCTTCGATTGCACCCGCGCCGGCAGTTGGACCGAGCGGACGATCTGCGCCGATCCCGAACTGTCGGCCCTGGACGAGGAGATGGCCAACGCCTTCGCCGCGGCCCGGGCCGCCACCAGCGGCGCCGAGCGCGAAAACCTTCTGCCCTATCACCGTAATTGGCTCAGCCGCCGGGCGGAGTGCTGGAACGCCTCCGGCACCGGCCAGGAAGCCTGCCTGAAGCAGCGCTATCTGGAACGGATCCGCGAGCTTCGCGACATCGCCGCCGGGCGGTCGGATCCGACCGTTCCTGTCCCCGCACCCATGGCGGTCCCGGCTGCGACCGGCGCACCATCGGCGCTGGCCGCATCCCGAGCCGAAGAGCCGCCTGTGCTGCGGGAGTGCCGCGCCGGAACGGCCGGCCCCGTCGAAACGAGCGCGTGCCTCCAATCCCGCCTGAAGCGGGCCGAGGACGATCTGGCCCTTGCCGCCGGGCGGGCCGGGCGCGCCGCGGCAGCTCTCGACGCCGCCGGTACGGCGACCGGGGCGGAAGAGGCGTTCTTCGCGGCCCAGCGGGCCTTCGTCGCCTGGCGCGATGCCAACTGCCGTTGGCGGATGGCCGTCGCGGTTGCCGGTGGCGCGGCGGAGGACATCTTCAGGGCCTGTCTCGTCGAGATGACGGAAGGCCGCCGGGACGAACTGGCCGCGATGCTCCCCTAGCCCCTCCTGCCGACCTTCACCGCGCGTAGATCACCTGCGGCAGCCAGAGCCCGATCGACGGGAAGATGTAGAACAGCGCCATCGAGACGAGGACCAGCAGCAGGAACGGCATCACCCCGGCGAAGATGTCGGTCAGCTCGACCCCGGGCGGCGCAATGCCCTTGAGGTAGTAGCAGGACATCGCCATCGGCGGTGACAGGAATGAGGTCTGGATGTTGAGCGCGACCAGCACCCCGAAGAACAGGGGATCGATGTCGTAGATCCTGAGCAGCGGCAGGAAGATCGGGACGAAGATGATGATGATCTCCGTCCATTCCAACGGCCAGCCCAGCAGGAAGATGATGAGCTGCGCCAGGATCAGGAACTGCCACGGCGCGAGGTCGAGCGCCGTCACCCATTCGGCGATCAGCCGTTCGCCCCCAAGAAGCGAAAAGACCGACGCGAAGCCCCAGGACCCTACGAACAACCAGCACACCATGGCCGTCGCCCGTGCGGTCAGAAAGACCGATTCCTTGAACTTCTCCCAGGAGAACTGGCCATAGGCCACGGCCAGGATCAGGCTTCCCAGCGCCCCGATGCCGGCGGCCTCGTGCGGGGTCGCCAGCCCGAAAAGGATGACGCCCAGGACAGAGAGGATGAGCACGGCGAGCGGCGCGAAGGAGGTGAGAAGCGCGAAGAAGACCTGGCCGAAGGGGACGTTCCGTTCCGAAGCCGGAAGGCGCGGCGCGACATTCGGATTGATGACCGCCCGGGCGACCACATAGACGATGTAGAGCCCGGCCAGCAGGAACCCGGGGAAGAGAGCCGCGGCATAGAGCCGGACCACCGAGACACCGGCCATGGCGCCGTAGAGGATCAGCATGATCGACGGCGGGATCAGGATCCCGAGACAGCCGCCGGCGCAGATCACTCCGCTGGCGAGCCGCTTGTCGTAGCCCGCCTTGAGCATGGCCGGGAAGGCCAGAAGCCCCATCAGCGTGACGACCGCCCCGACGATGCCCGTTGCTGTCGCGAACAGGGCGCAGGTGATCAGGCTGGCGACCGCGAGCGACGCCGGAATGTTGCCGGCCGCCAGATGAAGGCTGTGGAACAGCCGGTCCAGGATGTTCGCCCGTTCGACCACATAGCCCATGAAAAGGAAGAGCGGTACGGCGATCAGTACGTCGCTGGACATCACCCCGAAGGTGCGCTGCACGAACAGGGGGAAGATCGTATCCCCCACCGCGTAGTAGCCGAACCCGACCGTCAGGGCGACCAGGGTGAAGGCGATCGGAAAGCCGAGCATGATCAGGACGATGAACATGCACAGCATGAGGATGGCAACCTGGGGATCGGTCATCGCGTCGCCCCGGCAATGTTCTTGTGCTGTTCGTCGATCAGCTGCTTCTCCAGCTCCTCGACGTCGTGCAGCCGCTGCGGCCAGCGCCCGATCCTGAGGCAGATGATGCAGCGGATCGATTCGGCGATTCCCTGCAGGAGCAGGAAGAACCCGGCGAGCGGGATCAGCGACTTGAAATGGTAGAGCGGCGGTCCGGCCGGGCTGAAGGAGCTGTGCTCGTTCATCCGCCAGGACATCGCGGCGAACTCATAGCCCGAGAAGATCAGCGCAAGGATTCCGGGAAAGAAGAAGAGAATATAGAGCGCGAGATCGATCCCGGCCTGAACGCGGGCGGGCCAGAGGCGGTAGAGGACGTCCCCGCGGACATGGCCGTTGCGCGAGAGCGTATAGGCCCCGGCCATGATGAAGAGAGCGCCGTAGAGGATGTAGGCGGCGTCATAAGCCCAGGTCGTCGGCCGGCCCAGCAGATAGCGGGAGAAGACCTCGTAGCTGACGACAAGGGTCAGAACGACGACCGACCATGCGAAGAGCTTGCCGACCACGGCGCTAATGTGGTCGATCAGAAGGAGCATACGCTGCATCAGCCTGTTCCCTCGGGACGGGTCGCGACGCCCGCGCATCGCCCCGACAAGGAGCGGACGGGCCGGAATGAAAGGGGCGACGCCGCTTCGCGCCGCCCCCGATGCCGTCTGCCCGGCAGAGGCTTCACTGCCAGAGCCGCCCGGTCAGGCCTGCCGGAAGAAATGTTCGAAGGCCATCCGCTGGTCGACCTCGTATTCCAGCGAGAAGCCGACGATGCGCCTCGTCCACTCCTTCTGGGATTCGACGACCTTCCGGAAGAAGTCGTCCTCGCTCAGCTGCTCGAGAACCTTGTCCCAGGCGTCCAGTTGGGCCTGCAGCACCGGCTCGGGCGTCGTGACCACCTGCACCCCGGCGTCGCGGATCCGCTGCAGATCCCGGGAATAGCGGTCCATCGCCTTCCAGGACATGTCGGCCGAGGCTGCTTCGGCCGCATATTTCAGGATCGCCTGCAGATCCGGAGCCAGGCTTTCGTAGCGCCGCTTGTTGAAGATGATCTCGAAGCACTCGCAGGCCTGGTGGTAGCTGCGCACCATGTAGACCCGCGAAACGTCGGTGAAGCCGAGGACGATGTCCGATGACGGGTTGTTGAATTCCGCCGCGTCCAGGAGCCCGCGATCCAGAGCCGGGACGATGTCGCCGCCGCCCATGATCGTCACGGCGACGCCCATCTCGTTGTAGACGTCCGCAGACAGGCCCACGGTCCGGTATTTCAGGTTCCTGAGGTCCTCCGGCGACGTGATCTCCTTCTGGAACCAGCCGAGCGGCTGCGTCGGCATCGGCCCGGTCAGGAACCCGACGAGATCCAGCCCGAGCACGTCCTGCACCAGCTCGTCATAGAGCTGCTGGCCGCCGCCATACTTGATCCATCCCAGCATCTGGTTGGCGTTCCAGCCCCAGGGCGGCGAGGTTCCGAACAGCGAATAGGCCTTGTTCTTTCCATACCAGTAGGCGGTGACCCCATGTCCTCCGTCCAGCGCGCCGGAAATGACGGCGTCCTGCATCTGCAGCGAACCGACGACCGCGCCCGCGGGCAGCAAGTTCAGCTCCAGCCGCCCGCCCGACATCTCGTTCACCTTGGTGGCGTAGTCTTCCGCGAATTCGTGGAAGATGTCCTCGGAGGGCCAGGTGCTTTGGAAACTGAGCGTGACCTTGTCCTGCGCCCGGACGACATTGGGCGCGGCGATCGCCCCCGCTGCGGCTGCCGTCGTCGCCGCCGCGGCAAGGAGATCGCGGCGCGACGGGCCGGCAGCCTGGGCCGACACGTCCTTGATCCTACCGGTGCGCGTCATGAAGCTTCCTCCCCGTCGTGGATGGCCGCCGTTCGGACCGACCGTTTCCCGACGCCGGTGACGCCGGCTCGACATGGGCTCCGCCCCGGCCTGAGACCGTTCACGGACTCCGCGATGAGGAAACATTGCGGAAGGAATGTTGATGTTAACGTAACTTTTTGTCAATTCATGCTTTTGGATATTTCTTTTCGGTAAAGTTTTATTGCCCGTCTGTTGCCTCGTGAGGGGAAGATTCCGGTGGCGGCCGGCAGCCCTGCTCCCGCGCCCCGGATATCGAGCGAAGGCCTCGTTCGAACTTGTTGCTTTCCCGAAACAAGCGGTCTACGCAGCCTTCGGATTCGACTTGCGAAGGATGCCCCGATGCACTGCCATCCCGTGTGCCCGAAGGAGAGTTCTCCCTTCCGCCGCCTGGTCGCGGCCGGCGCGATCTGCCTGACGATCACCGGATGCACGACCGACGGGACGTTCGACAAGGAAATCGCCGGAACGCTCCTGGGCGCGGCGGGTGGCGCCCTGCTCGGCTCGCAGATCGGCAGCGGCTCCGGAAGGGTGCTTGCCGTTGCCGGCGGAACGTTGCTGGGCGCATGGCTCGGCAACCGGATCGGGGCCTCCCTGGACGCCGCGGACAGGGCCGCCATCCAGGAACGGACGATGGCCGCGCTGACGACCGGTGAGCCCCAGACCTGGCGAAATCCCGATACGGGGACCGAGGCACGCATCGAGGTCCGCGAGGAAAAGTCCCGCGCCGCGGAAGTGAAGATTCCGGTCCTGAAGGACAGGGTCCAGTCGACGCCGCCGCTCGATTTCATCGGCGGCACCTTCGCAGCCGCCGGCGCCACCAATGTCCGGGGCGGCCCGGGCACGGATTACGTGATCGTGGATTCGCTGAAGCCGGGCGAGCAGGTCGGCGTCATCGGCCAGGTGAAGGGCGAGCCCTGGTACATGATCTCCCGCAACGGCGTCGGCGCGGGCTTCGTCTCGGCAGCCCTTATTAAGGAGGTCCCTGACGAGGAGGTGGTCGCGGAAGCCCAGGAGGCCGTCGTCGGAGAGGTGGCCGAGCAGGTCATCGGCGGCGAGCGCGAATGCCGGACGACCATCCAGAACATCCGCCTCGCGGACGGCACCGAAGGCACCGAAGAGGTAACCGCCTGCCGCGGCCCCAACGGATGGGAAATCGTGTGATGCCGCATTTCGGGACGCGCGGGGCGCTGGCCCTCGCGACGGTCGTCCTCCTGGGCACGACGGCGATGCCGCCACCGGCCCGTGCGGAGCGGACGCTGTTGTCCGGCAACGGCATAGACGCCGTGCTTTCCGACGAATCCGACTGGTGTGGCGATACAGTCTCTCTCGTCCTGCGCACCGATGACGCATCGGCTTTCGAAGGCGACCGGCTCGATCTGCAGCGCCTGCTGGGCGGGCTGCGCGCGGTGCTCGGCTTCGAATGTCCGGCGGTCCGCACCGTCCTGCTGACGGGTGAGGTGTCCGGAACCACCGTGTTCAACGGCCGGATCGGCGAGTCCGCCGGCTGGACGCTGGAGGTGCTGGAGCCCGCGGCTGCACCCGTTGCCGTCGCTGGGGCCCCTGCCCCCGCCCCCGCGGCGAAGGAGCCCTCCCCGTCCGCGGAAGATCGGCCGCCGGCCGCGGGGACCGACCTCTCCGCGGCCGAGCAGCCGGCGGCGCCGGCAGAGTCGGCAAGTGCCGCCCCCGCCAATGCCGAAACGGCGGCGGCAGAAGCCCCCGAGGCCGAGAACGCCGAGCCGACTGCCGTCGCGGCCGTGCCCGAATCGGCCGCGCCGCCCGAGCCCGCGCCCGAGATCGCCGACGAGCCGACGATAATGGCGGCCGAGCAGCCGGACAGCCAGGTTTCGACGCCGGACGGAAGCTGCACGCTTTTCTACCCGCCGGACCGCAACCAGGCCTTCGAGCAGCGATATCTGGAGATCGAGGGTGTCGGCTGCCGCGACGGGCTGGTGCACGGCATGGGCCGGGCGATGGTCGTGCGGTCCGACGGGCGGCAGATCGTCGCTTACGAGGGCGCCTTCTCCCACGGTTACTTCACCCACCACCGGGTCTGGGAATGGACCTTCCATGCCCGAATCACCTATGGCTGGGGCAACGAGGCGCTTCTGGCGAGGCTGGGCGCCGACGACGACCTCGGGATCGAGGCCTTCGCGCTGCTGGACCGCTCCTCCGGGGCGTTCCGCTGGTGCGAATCCGGTTATGACAGGCCGGAGATCATCGTTCACGACCCCTCGGATGCGACGGCGTATCTCGAAGCGGCACACCCGCGGCAGGTCGTCCAGGCCGCAGCCACGCTGGCTCGACGCGTCTGCCCCGAGGTCCAGCGCTTCGACGTTCGGATCACCGCCGACCCGCTGCTGAAGCAGCCCATGAACGAGGTCGGGCTGCTGCAGGCCACCGCCGTCCTCACGAAGGACGGGCAGTGGCAGTACGATCCGAACCAGGCGAACAACTACGGCTACGACCGGCACATCCGGGCGCAGGTCGAGGCCCAGCGGGCGGCCGAGCGGGCTGCACGCGAAGCCGAATGGCAGCGGCAACGGGAAGAGGAAGAACGCCGTCGGGCCGAGGAGATGGCTCGGTACGAGGAGGAGCAGCGCCTTGCCCGGATGGAGCAGGACTACCAGCGGCTTCATCAGCTGACGTCGCCTCAACGCAATGCCTACCGCCTCGACGTCTCCCGGCTGAGCAGTCTGCCGGCCGCGACGGCCCGAAGCCTTGTCCGGCAACAGGCGGTCGAGGTCGCGCTGATGGTCCGGGTGGACGACGTCGAAGGCGACGAAGGCCGGGTCGGCTGGCCTCGGGCCATCACCCTGAGCGGCGCCGCGGATGCAGGCATTACCGAAGCCGGCTGGTACCTCGTCAAGGGCGCCTTCCAGGCGGACGAGCCCGATGGCAACCGCGTGCCGTCCGGCCGCCTGGCCGTCGCCACCGCCATCGCCTGCGCGGCGGAAGCCTGCCGGGACACCGACGATCTCGTCACGCTGGTCGGGGAGCGGCACGGCATGCCCGACTGGACCCCAGCCTCGTCGAACCAGGAGCTGCCACAGTGAAGCCTTCAGTTGTTGCCGGTGACGGCGCCGCCGTGGCCGACGTCGCCGCGGGCGGCTGGTTCTATGCGTCCGGCGTTGCCGATTCGCGGGCCGATCAGGAGATCCGGCGCTGGCTGCACGATGCGGAGATCGCCGACGTCGTCCGCTATGGGGATGTGAGCTACGGCCTTTTCTCCGGTCAGGTCACGATCCACGACCTGACGATCGGCCCGGATGGGCCGACCGGCATTTCCATCGGAAGCCTGAAGCTCTCCGATCCCGTCAAAACGGCCGAGAGTTGGGAAGGACGCCACTGGTCCGAGGCCGAGGATGTCGAAATCGACCTGCTCGGGCTTGCG
>JAJUFW010000620.1 GCA_029263555.1 Alphaproteobacteria bacterium | reverse complement strand
GATGACGGACGGCTTGCCGATCTGATCAACCGAACGGGCAAGGTCGTGGTCGTGGACGAGGACGTGCCGGCCGCACGGGTGCCGAAGCTCTTCTGCGATAATGAACTAGGTGGCCTTCTAGCCGGCCGTCACCTGGCGGAGAACGGACATCGGCGGGTGCTGTTTGTCGGCGGGCCGGCGGAGATGATCAGCACCCGCCGGCGGTTCAGCGGCTTCGAGAGGGGAATCCGCGAGGCATTCGCGAACGAGGCAAGGGTCCTCAAGTTCGAGGGACATTACACGGCGGAGTTCGGCCGGGAGGCGGCGCGGCGTTTCCTGGTCGAGGGGCGACCGGCCACCGCGATCTTCGCCAGTTCCGACGAGATCGCGATCGGCCTGATCGAGGTGCTGCGGGATAGCGGAATGTCCATTCCGGACGAGGTCTCCATCGTGGGATTCGACGATGTCGGGCCGTTGCACCTGTTCTCGCCACCGCTTACGGCCGTCCGCCAGCCGGTGCGGATGATGGGGCGCCGCGCCCTGGCGCTTCTTGTCGAGACGAACTGGCAGGAACGGAAGTTCGAGCCGGTCGAGGAGAGACTGCCCGTCGAGATCGTCGTGCGGAGTTCCGTTGCGCCGCACGGGAAGACGTGAATTGCAACGTGAGGTCCGGAGAGAACATTAGGGAGAGGGAGATGACCAATACGATCACTCGCAGAATTGTGACCGCCTTCCTGGGCTGTGTCGCTGCCGGCGCGTTCTGGCACGGCGGCCAGGCACAGGCTCAGGACGGCAAGACCTTCGCGCTTGTTCAGATCAATCAACAGGCGCTGTTCTTCAACCAGATGAACGAGGGTGCCCAGAAGGCCGCCGACGAGGCCGGGGTCAATCTGGTCATCTTCAACGCCAACAACGACCCGGCAGCGCAGAACAGCGCGATCGAGACCTACATCCAGCAGGGCGTGGACGGCATCGCCGTCGTGGCGATCGACGTCAACGGTATCATGCCGGCGGTGAACCAGGCGGCCGACGCCGGCATTCCGGTCGTCGCCATCGACGCCATCCTGCCGGAGGGGCCGCAGAAGGCACAGATCGGCGTCGACAATGCCGAGGCCGGTGCGATGATGGGCCAGTTCTTCCTTGATTATGTCAAGGCGAACATGGATGGACAGGCCAAGATCGGCATCATCGGCGCGCTCAACTCCTTCATCCAGAATATCCGTCAGGAAGGGTTCGAAAAGACGATCGCCGGGGTCCCCGGGATCGAAAGCGCCGGCGTGGTCGACGGGCAGAACATCCAGGACGTGGCGCTTGCCGCGGCGGAGAACCTGATCACCGCCAATCCTGACATGACCGCGATCTACGCCACGGGCGAGCCCGCCCTCATGGGCGCCATCGCGGCGGTGGAAAGCCAGGGACGTCAGGACAGCGTGAAGATCTTCGGATGGGATCTGACCGCCCAGGCGATCGACGGCATCGACGCCGGCTACGTTGTCGGCGTGATCCAGCAGGATCCGGCGGCCATGGGTGCGGCGGCGATCGAGGCGCTCAACACCATCACCGACGGTGGTGAGGTCGACGCCGTCATCTCGGTGCCGGTCACGATCGTCACCCAGGACAACGTCGACCCCTATCGGGCGATCTTCGAGTGATGGCGGGCGGCCAGCACACAGCGGCCGTCCGGCGGACCGGGGGAGATGCTCATCTCCCCCGGGATGCGCAGGGCAGGGTGCCGCGCGTTTCCCTGAGGGGGATCCGGAAGAACTTCGGATCCCACCAGGCGTTGCGGGGCGTCGATCTCGACATCTATCCCGGCGAATGCCTTGGCCTCGTCGGCGACAACGCAGCCGGGAAATCCACGCTGACCAAGATCATCTCCGGGACCTACATCCCCGACGACGGAACGATCACGGTCGAGGGCGAAACCGTCCGCTTCTCGGGGCCGGCCGACGCGCGCCGCCGCAACATCGAGATGGTTTTCCAGGACCTGAGCCTGTGCGACCACATCGACGTGGTCGGCAACCTCTTCCTGGGACGCGAGGTGACCCGCGGGCCGTTCCTCGACAGGAAGACAATGCTGGCGCAGGCGCGCGAGATGCTGGATGCGCTCGAGATCCGCATCCCCCGGCTGACCAGCAAGGTGGCCCAACTGTCCGGCGGGCAACGTCAGGCAATCGCGATCGCGCG
>JAJUFW010000243.1 GCA_029263555.1 Alphaproteobacteria bacterium | reverse complement strand
CCGAAGCAGCGGGATGACGAACGGCACGGTCAATGTCGTTGCCAGCAGCAGAAGCGAGCCGATCTCGAAACTGGCGCGCGTTTCCTCCTCGTTCAGATAGCGGCACCACTCGACCGGCTCCAGCCCACTGCGGGGTGAGCAGATCCAGTAGACCCAGAGGTCTTCGGAAAAGAATCGCGTGCGGCCCCAGGCCTGGAACTCCGGCCAGGACCGGGCAATTTCCGCGGAGACTGCAGGACCCCATTCGTTGATGGCCAGGGCAAAAGGCACGAGGGCGGCGCCCCCGGCCAACAGGGCGGAAAGTGCGACCGTCCAGTCCTGCCGGTCCGGCCGCTGCCGCCACAGGATCGCGGCCATCCAGATCACGGTGGATGCCAGTGCCACCAGAAGGGCCGCCGGATAGATCCCCGCCATCAGCGCGGCCGCAAGCGCGGCCAGGGCGGCGTTCCTGGTGACGAGCCCGTAAAGGAACATGGCTGTCAGCGGCACGAAGAATGCGCGCGGCGTGCCGCTGGTGAGATCGTCCTTCATCCATAGCTGGAGATTGACGAACGCGGTGGTCAGCACGGCGGCGACCGGGCTTGGCCAGATCTGGAAGGTCAGAAGGTAGAGGAAGATCGTAGCCGCGGCGGTCAGGATCAGCGGCAGCAGGCGGTTGACCTCGACCGGGGTCAGGCCCGCTTCGAAGCCGATGCGGTAGATCAGGGTGAAGATCCGGGGGGATACGGCCTGGAAGTAGTCGGCGATCGGGTCGTTCGGGAAAAGCCCAGGGTCGGACCAGCGCGACATCCAGAAGACGAAGGCCCGCGCATCGTCCGGTACGAACCCCCTGCCGGAGAACAGGGGCAGCGAAATCCAGAGCCCGAGGGCAAGGCCGAAGGCCAGGGCAAGCAGGAGCCCGGACCAGAAGGCCGCGCGCGACTGGGACCGCGCCGTCGTCGTGCTGGAATGGGCAAACAGGGCTTCCGTGGTCATGGCGCCTCGACCCTGGTCGGGTGCCGCAGGAGTCGGCCGAGGGTGGTCAATTGCCGGGGCATCAGGGCAACGCCGATCATGGCCGGCAGGACAAGCCGTATGACGAAGAGTAGCCCCAGCGCGGCCGCCGTCGGGGAATCCGCATAGGGAGAGAGCAGGAGCACCAGCGCGGCGTCGCGGGTGCCGATCCCGGCCAGCGTGAACGGCAGAAGCCCCGCCAAGACGGCGACCGTCAGCACCGCGGCGCCCTCGAGGAAGGGCAGGGGAATATGAAGCGCCCGGGCCATCGTCCAGATCTGAAGCAGATGCATGAGCCAGATCACGATCGATCCCAGGACAAGGGCGGCGATCGCCTTCCGGCTGCGATAGCTCCGGGCAAGAAGCTCCTCCCACGCGGCGTCGAAGGGCGAGAGGTCGCGACCGAACAGCCTGCCCACCGGCCGCAGCACGATGCCGGGCAACCGGCGGAATCCCATAAGGCCGGTCCCGAGCGCGAGCAGGCCGCCCAGGACCCAGGCGGCCGAAGCAGGAAGGTGTTCCGGGCCGCTCAGGAGAACGGCCATGAAGCCGCAGGCAAGAAGGCCCAGCAGGTCCCAGCCCTTTTCGAACAGGACCAGGGCAAGCGCGTGCCTGAGGCCGCGATCCCGGCCCGAGCCGAGGAACACCGCCTTCGACAGGTCCCCAAACTTCGACGGCAGGGCGAGATTGAAGGCGCATGCCAGCGAGATCAGCTTGAACGCCTGCCAGCGCCCTGGCCGTATCGAGGGAGGGGCCATCCAGCTCAGCCTCCAGGCACTTGCTGCAAGGGGCGGCAGCAGCAGGAGCAGCGACACGATGAGCAGCGGTGGATCCGCCCGGCCCAGGGCGCGGCCGACGGCATCCACATCCAGAGAGACGTAGAGCAGGATCATCAAGCCCAGGCTGACCGCGGCCGCCGAAAGCTTCCGGATCACAGGCGACGCTCCGCTTCCAAGGTGGATCGGACATGCGCCAATCGGCCGGTCAGGTCTTCCGGCGCATGAAGCTGGGCATCCTGGAAGGTCCGGCTCATGGCGACATAGATGGAGGTTTCCGCTGTCCCGATCAGGACGCTTCGGACATCCTGCCAGTTCCGGCCGCTGATGCGGTCCTTGATCGTCCAGCCGGACCCGGTCCAAGCGAATTCCCGGCGGAAGGCGAAGCCGGCCGGACGCCCTCCGGTGATCAGGAGCCGTTGGAGCAGGGCGCGGACGAGGTTTGGGAAGAACCGCCCGGCCAGGATCATGAAGCACCGCAGGACGAGGCTGCGCGCGACCGTCATCCGGCCATGCTTCGCCCAATGCATTTCGCCGCTGACGACGATGCGGTCGTCATGGACCTCGGTCTCGTACCGGCCGTGGAGATGGGCTACGGCGTTCCGGCCGTCCTTCATGAGAATGGACGGACCGGTGTCTGGGGTAACCCGGCCATTTGGCCCGAAGTGCCGGAAGCTCCCGCCCTTTGCCAGCGCCACGATCAGGGTGTTGCCGGCCCGGCGGTCGACCAGAAGACCAGCGTTCGGGAAGTGGCGCCGGCCCGGGAGGACGGGGTGCGCGACGGGGCGGGGGGCGCGCCATTCCTGCCACGCCAGCAGCAGGTTCCAGCAGCGATGCGCCAGCAGATGGTCCTCGTCGTCCACCGCATCACGCCCTGCGGCCATCCCAGCGATCACCCGGTCATTGACGGTCAAGGCCTCGGGCAGCCAGGCGCCCGCGATCTCGAACCCGGCCGGATAGAATGCATAGGTGTTCCGGCTGCCGTATTCGCCTCCCCAGCTTCCGTCCGGATGAATGAATGCGGCCGCGAAGCCGACGGCTGCCTCAAGAGCGTGCGCGGTCGCGGGGCGGGGCGCCTCGCGGTGCATCTCCGCCAGCGCCCAGATCGTCAGGGTCTGATAGCCGAGATCGGCGCCGTCATATTCCTGGAACCAGCCTTCGGGATCCTGCCAGGACAGAAGCCGTTCGAGCCGCCGGTCGGAGGCGGCGGACAGCCGCCGGTCGTCCAGCCAGGTGCTGGCCCGGCGCAGGCACAGGGCCGTCAGGGCTTCGTGGTTCGCAAGCCGGCCCGCTTCGCGATGCTGCGCCAGCCAGGCGGCCCGTCGACGGAAAAAGCGGTCCAGGACGTCGTCGCGATGACCCAGGAGGCGCGCGCTTTCCAGAGCGCCGAGAAGCGAAAAGGCGGAGGCCCCCACCGCTCGCTCGAAGGGGAAATAGTCGTCGCAGGAACCGTCCCGGTGGGCGGTGCGGGCGGCGAAATGCATGCCCGCAATCGCCCATCGGCGGATCGTCTCCTGGCCGTGGAAGCGGTTGCCCGGAATCGGCAGCGCATAGGCAAGGGCCAGCGGCCAGACGAATTCCTGTGCCATGCCCGAAGGGAAGTCGGTGATCCGGTAATGCCAATGGTTGCGGTCGAAGCAGCCATAGGTCGGGCTGTGGGGATTGCGGTCCAGGAGAGTGAGTATCCGTGGAATCCGCGACAGCCCCGTTTCCGCGAGGACCCGGCGCCCCTCGGCCGGAGCGCTATTCGGCTGCGAAGGGCGTTCGGACCTCGATCCGGGCGTCCTCCTCCTCGATTGGGCGTGAGCGCTCATATCGCGTTCGACGGAGGTCAAGCTGGATTTCCTCGAGGATGCGGCGATTGACGGACAGGAGCTGCGCGATGAAGGCCAGCATCCAAAGCCCGCTGCCCATGAGCATCAGGATGGCCGCCAGGATCAGGCTGGGCACATGGGTCCGGACGGCGCCCTCCAGCAGTACCAGCACGATCCAGCGGATGCCCAGGAGGAAGCCCAGGAAGAACGGGACGGTGCCCAGCAGTCCGAAGAACCGGAACGACCGGTAGATCGAGAAGATCTGGACGATCTGGCAGGCCGAGAGGAAGACATAGGACAGGGTGCTCCGGATCAGGCGCGACGGCCGTTCGACCGGGTTCGTGCCGATCGGGATATGGGCGATGCGGAGCCCGCGCTGCCCCGCCTGGATGATCGTTTCCAGCGTGTAGGTGAGCGAACCGAAGACGTTGGTCTGCAGCGCCGCGTCCCGCGAAAGCGCCCGGAATCCGCTGGGCGCGTCCGGAACGTCCGTGTCGGATGCAAGCCTGACGACGGCGCTGCCCATGCGCTGCAGCCAGCGCTTGGTGGGGGAGAAATGCGCCAGCGTTCCCGGCGACCGATCGCCGATGACGATATCCGCCCGGCCGGCGAGGATCGGTTCGATCAGCCGCTCGATATCGGCCGCGTGATATTGATTGTCCGCATCCGTGTTGACGATGATGTCGGCACCCGCCGCCAGCGCCGCGTCCAGACCGGCGGCGAAGGCGCGGGCGAGGCCCTTGTGCCGGCCCAGGCGGATGACGTGATCCACGCCCAGACAGCGGGCGACCTCCGCCGTGGCATCCCGGCTTCCGTCGTCTATGACCAGCCATTCGACCTTCCCGACCCCGGGCAAGGTCCTGGGCAGGTCTGCCAGGGTCTGGGGCAGGCTGTCCTCCTCGTCCAGGCAAGGTATCTGTATGACGACCTTCGGCAGTCGCGTTCGATATCGCGGAGCCGATTGCGGCGACGGCCCGGTCGGGCCAAGCCGCGGACTCCCTTCGTCAGGCATAGCCTCAGCTCCCTCCCTCGATTCCCTGGCCATCGAACGGACCGGTCGCGCTGGGCACGAAGCCTGCAGCCGGCTGGATCGCACCGAGATTTCCGGTCGCCATGCCGATGGCGATTATTATCTGCTGGATCTGGCTCGGCTCGTAATAGCCGGGGAAGCGGGCCGCCTTCACGCGCACGCCGGCCTCCGCCGCCCGGGTTACCGCCAGAGCAGCTTCTGGGGTGGTCACCACGGCAGCCGCGGCGCCGGCGACCGAGCTTGCGGAGCCGAGCGCTTCCGGCGGCAGCATCAGGACGGTCGCCTGGACGGCCCTCGCCATTTCCAGGGGTGTTGCGTCCTCGATCGGTTTCTGGAGCCAGAACTCGACCAGTTCGACGATGCCGCCGAAACTCTGCAGCTTGCTTTCGATGTCGATCGGCATCCCGGGCTGGATCGAGGTGATGACCTCCTCGCGCGCGGACAGTCGCGGGTTCTGTGTTTGCAGGTCCCCCAGAATGCGCGTGACAAAGAGGTCGATCTCGGATGGCGGCGCCGGGGAGGGCGCTCCGCGAGGCGCCGCGGCCGCGCGCGGCCTT
>JAJUFW010000169.1 GCA_029263555.1 Alphaproteobacteria bacterium | reverse complement strand
GTATCGTCGGCTGCCGCCGATCACGTTGGAACTGCCTCGGTTGTCGACGGCGACACACTGGACATCCACGGCACCCGCATCCGTCTTCACGGGATCGACGCTCCCGAAAGCGGGCAGCTTTGCGAGACGCATGGAAAGCCGTACCGATGCGGCCAGCAGGCAGCATTAGCTCTCGCGGACAAGATCGGGCGGCGAGCTGTCTCCTGCGAAGAGCGCGACCAGGACCACTACGGGCGGATCGTGGCTGTTTGTTCGGTCGGGGGCGAGGATCTGAACGCGTGGATGGTCTCTAAGGGCTGGGCACTGGCCTATCGGCAATACAGCACCGATTACGCAGCGAACGAGCTTGAGGCTCACCGTGCCCGGGAGGGCATCTGGCGCGGGAACTTCGTCGAGCCATGGAACTGGCGCCGAGGCGCTCGCCTGGAGGAGTCGGAGGCAAACGCCCAGCGATCAGTCGCTGTGGCCGCTTCAAATGACTGCAGGATCAAAGGCAACATCAGCCGCAACGGCCGCATCTATCATGTGCCAGGCGGCAAGTGGTACGACCGGACGAGGATCAACACGAGCGCCGGCGAGCGCTGGTTCTGTTCCGAGGCGGAAGCGTGGGCGGCCGGCTGGCGACGGTCCAAGGAGTAGCGAGAGGTCAGGGCTTCTCGTAGATGCGATTCTCGCCATCGAAATGGCCTCCACCGGATCCCGCGATTTTTTACGAGGACTCGGGTGGCAACCAACCCCTCGCGGTTACCGTGGTGTTGACCGCAGACCTGTCGTGCCTGGCGCGGCCACGAAGCTGGAGTGGTCGTTTCCACGGGCGTCTCTTCGAAGGCAGGCTGGCAATATCTCGTAAATCGGTGGTCGTTACGTTGCGGCAGTCTGCTCCGAACCGCGTTTGAGGATTCCACCGATGGAGGACAGGAAGGCCAGCCATGCGGAGGCACAGCGCAAGTATGCCGCCCGGCTGCGACGAAAGGGAACGCCGCGTTCTGACGATCTGGCACGCGCCACGCTGGCGGCTGTCCGCGACGTTGTGACCCGGGAGCCAGGGCCGGGCAGCGAGACGGCCTGGAGAGTCCTGGTGACCGCCATACTGGACGAGCTGACAGCCCGGGGCTTCCATCGGCAAGAGGCCGGCCGACGGTTGCTGCGTTACCTGAGGCGTGAAGGACCCAACAATTCCTCATGACGTCGGGGATGAAGCAACTGGAGGGATCCCGAAGGCGGGGGGAGCACCGGTTCAGAGAGACCAGATGCGCCACGAGAGGTCGCCTCGCGGAGTGCGCGGCATCGCTGAAGGGGCCGTGGGATGTTGCGCCTTCGGAGGCCGATCTCCACAAGTCCCCGTCTACGCCACGGTGTCTGCCCTCGTGCCCCGATCCGGGATGCCCTGTTCAGGGCACGACAGCTGCATCAGCTCGACCGTCGAAGGTCATCCGGCTGCGACTGCCGTGCTCCGCGACATGAGAGAAGGATATCGTCATCTGCGTAGGGGGCCGGCTCTCCATCGGCGGCCACAGGTGCTGCGAACATGCTCCCGCCGAGGGCGTCGAGATGGCGGCGGACACGCATGATGCCGTCCAGCGTCCCGTTCGCCAGCAGAGCGATCGGCGGCTTGCCGCCGAATGTCGGCGCGTCATGCGGGGCACGAAGCCACGTCCGCTGCTCCTCCGCATCGGGGCCGACCATCATCTTCAGGCCCTTGTGAACGCCCAGCACGGCCGAGATCCGTAGCAGCACGTCGACAGAGAGCGTCAGATCGCGCCCCTCTCTGGCTTTGGAGACCCAGTCGAGACAGGTCGAGCGCACCGGAGATCCGAGGATCAGCCGCCTCTCGGTTTCGTTCAGGTCCCACCGATCGGCAATGTTCAGGAAGGTCCGAAGTCCCGGACCGCTCAGTCTGGCACGAGCGAGGGGACCGAACCGGTCGGCGCGGAGGAATTCAGAACCGGTGCCCTTGGCCCGGCTCCGACGTGACCTGCGGCTCGATCCCTGCTTCCCGACCATTGCCGGATTCTATGGTCCGTCGTCGGGTATCTCAACGAGAAGCGGAGACCCGGCCGGCGCGATCTCCTGCTGTACCATGGCAGCGACGCGGCCCAGGCATCTCGCTTCGAGGAGCCCTTGCGCGACCGCCCGACAGCGCACGCGAACGAAGCCGATGAATACCGTGCTCGGAGGAGCCGGGTGCAACCAGAGGGTCTGGCGTCAGTCACGTGCAGGGGCGGCACCATCCCTCGCGAGGAAACGGAGAACGGCGGCGCGTTCGTCCGGCGTTTCGAGGAGAGCGTCCAACCGGCCTTCCTCGGCAAGCCTCGTCAGCAGCCGCCTCGCCGCATTCGTTTCTTCCCGAACCCGCTCCCGATGCCTTTGGGAACGGGTTTGTTCTGCTCGTCCCGGAACCCGTCGCGTCACGGAAAATCACCCTTCCTAGGCGGCCATCGCCAGGGCCCTGGGAATATCGACCTGCCGGCCCAAGGTCCGGCTGACGAAGCGGACGAGCAGGTCGAGATCCTCGTCACCCAGGTGCTCCGCCATTCGCCGTTGCAGGGCCGCTTCGACAGCGGTGGCCGCTGCCCGGTTTTCCGTGACGCGACGCGCACGATAGCTGGCCGCCCGCTGCGGCTCCGTCTGCGCCTCCAGTCTGCGCGGACGCCCTCGTCTCAGCCTTTCCGGTTCGATGCAGATATTCGGCTCGATCGAGGGATAGCTGACGCCGGCGAGGGTCCGGAGCAAGGCTTCTGCGATCAAGCAGGCGGCGGGAGGCGGCACCGCCATCCCGATCTGACGGCGCACGCTGGACGGAGACCCGACGAAGCGGAACCAGTCGGGGAAGCCCTGGAGGCGCGCTCTCTCACGGTTCGTAAGAGGTCGCGGCTCGTCCCAATGATAGCCGAGCGTGCCGCCGCCGCCGCTCCCGACGATGGTGAACGCAGGACGGTCGGGATGAAGACGCCTGTAGATCAGGCTCATCTGCGCCCCCTTCACCTTGAGCCGGCACCGCTCGGGAAAACCCGGCCGCTTCTGCGCCTCCCAGATGTTCTCGCCGGGACGGATCGACCGGAGGCGTTCGACCACCTGTCGCGACGCCGGATACGGCTCCGCGTTCCAGGTTCCTCGGGGGATCGCCGTCGCCAGCGCCTCGCCCGCCGTGAGCGTTTGCCCGGTGGGGGCCGGGGGTCGGAAGCGCCGGCGCAGGTCCTGACGGATGCCGACGATGACGATGCGTTGCCGCTGCTGGGGAACGCCGTACTCCTCGAACCGGTAGAGATGCGGCGTCACGCGGTACCCGCTTCGCGTGAGATCGTGGAGAACCTGCTTGAGCGCCTGCCCGCCGTGAGACGAGCGCAGGCCGCCGACATTCTCCGCGACGAACGCCAGCGGCCGCAGGGCGCGCAGGATCCGGACCGCTTCCAGATACAGCGGGCCATAGTCACCGCGCATCCCCCGGCGCCCGCCGACCTGGGAGAAGTCGTTGCAGGGAAAGCCGAAGAGCAGGGCCTGAACGGGCTGCAGCGTCGAGGGATCGACGGCTCGCACGTCGGCGCAACGCACATCGGCCCGCGGATCGTCGCGGTGAAGGTTCATGCGGTAGGTGGCGCAGGCGTCGGCATCTGCATCGATCGCCCAGGCGGGCGCCAGCGCCCACGCTGTTGCGTCGGGCGCAGTGACGCGCGCCTGGAGGGCGCCGAGCGACAGGCCGCCGGCTCCGGAGAAGAGTTCGCCAAAGGGAAGGATCACGGGACGCCATGGGAGAAGGAGATGCGGCCACCGAGGGCCACGAGATGGGCGCGTTTATGACCAGACACTCTTAAGAAGCTGTTGAGGGAGCCCCTGAGGAGCCTCTGAGGGCCGTGGCCGGGCTTATGGTCCCGGCGTCCTCGCCTTCTGGTGCTTCGGCCGTTGCCAGCTGCGGGGGAGGCGTCCCCCGGCGAGAGCCTGGCGGATGGTGTCGACGGCGCGGTGGACCTGGCTCTTGACCGTTCCGAGAGGGATGCCGTGCTTCTCCGCCGCCTCTTCGTAGCGCATGCCCAGCAGCACGATGTCGACAACCAGATCCCGGCGCTCGGCGGGCACTCCCGCGAACAGGCGGAGCACGTGCGCGGCGTCGATCTCGGTTTCCTGGGATGCGGGAACGGGGATTTCCAGCGGCTCGCCCGTCGTCTCGCTCACCAGCGGGCATTCGGGGCGCCGCCGCTGGCGGCGGTAAAGGGTGCGCTCCACATTGCGCAGGACACCGAAAGCCCAGGGCCGGAGGGCATCGTCCGGGATCCGGTCGGCGCATGTGGTGATGTTGATCAGGGCTTCCTGAACGGCGTCCTCGGCATGGTCCGGACCGATGCGGCGGCGGGAGACGCGCAGGAGATCGTCACGGAGGCGGGGCAGGTGGGGGATGAGCTGTTGCGGTGTCATGCGGGTTCCTTCGGCAGGGTGGAAGAAGGGCGGGCCACGGATCGGCGCGCGCCCTATGTCGGTGCGTGCGGTCATGTCCGGTCTCCTCAGTGTTGGGTTGGCTCGGTGTCGGCTTCCGACTGTTGCGGGGAGCCGAGACGGTAAAGGCGTGACAAGGTCCGCGCCCACCCGGCGGCTGCATCCATCGTGATCAGGTCGGACGTGACGATCGGACGATCGTTGGCGATGCTGGGGTGCCCGCGGACGATTCCGGTCAGGACAGGCGCCGGGCGCCAGATCTCGGCCCAGAAGTCGAGGTACGGTGCCGCGGCGAGTTCGGCCTCGTCCGGCCCGCCCGTGACGGCGTAGCCGGCAAGATCCTCGGCAAGGCGGGCGTGACGCGCCCAGGGCATCGCGGGCAGGGGCGTCGCCGCGTCGATCGCGCGCCATCGCTCCTGGAAGTCCGGCCAGGCGATGTCGGGATCTTCGGCCAAAACTTCGAGGCCGCGGTATAGCCGCCGCCCGACCTGCGCGATCAGCGGGTGGGGGCCGCCGGCATCCAGGAAGACCAGCGGGTCGCGGAATCGACGTGGCAACGGCGGCAGCGTCGGCGGCACGATGCGGGGCGGCACATCGATGGTGCGCTCGCCGATCCCCCTGAACCTCCTCGCTGCCTCGAGACCGCCATCGCCGGCGTCGCGCGGCAACTGGTCGACCGGAAGGATTACCGGCACCGCGCGATGCCCCCTCCTGGCCCGGGCCGCTTCGAGTACCTTCCAGCCGATCAGGGCGGCCATCTCATCGTCGAACCCGGGGCGGCAAGTGATGGCGATGAGGTCGACGTGCCGTTGCAGGCGTTCGAGCTCGCTTCTGCCGAGGCCGCCGGGCTCAAACAGGATCGCTCCCGGTCCATCGATTTCGTCCAGGCAGTCGAGCACTCTGCCCAGCGAGGCTTTCCAATGCAGCACCTCGACCAGGGCCGGCCAGTCGTCCGGCGATCTGCGCAGGGGGGAAAGCCAGTTGGCGGGACGATGAACGAGGAGCGTGCCCTCAGGCATGCCTGCCGAGAGGACGAGGGCGGTGATGGTGGCCGAGCAGTCGCGGCGCGGCGGTACGACGGCGATTCTGAGCACGAGGGCCTCCTGTCCTCCGAGCGCGTCGGCGGGCGGCGCCTGGGGAAATTGTCCTGGGTGATCAAGGGCTTGAGTGAGTGGATGCTGCCGAGCCCGCGGCGCGGCGTCAACACCCTTCGATCGTGCCGGGCTCGATTTTTTCTATCATGACGAGCTCACCCGGGTTTGCCTTGCCGGAAGCCTGGTCAAAGCTACCGGCGACCGGATCGGAATTGCCGGCAACCTGGAACAGGTTGGCGCAGGTCATATCGGGGGGCAGGAGGGTCCGCCAGAGGTCGGCTCATCCGCAAGACATCAGGACTTCCGTTACACGGTTCGGATTTTCCGCTGCATGCACCGGATGTTCCGCGACCTCGTGCCGGCCTTCGGCAAGTCAGCTTTCATTCCGGCCATGCTGTCCGGCTGCCTGAGGGATGGCGGCAGGCGGAAGATCGCTCGGCAACTTGGGTCTGTGGTCTGGAGGTGACGGGTGACGCCGAGGTCCCGCGGCAACACGGGCACGGTCGGGGAGGGGACCGCGTCTGCGAGCTGGCTGAGGACGGGAGGCAGCCTCGCGCGACAACGGCTCTCCCGGTCCGGTTGCCTTGGCTTTGGAGAAGCGTCTCGGCACGCACCTGAACGACCAGGTAGGCCCGGATTCTGCGAAGGAGAACGAAGAGCGGCGTCAGCCTGCGATCAGCGGCTGATTCGAAACTTTCGTTACATAACTGCGAAGTAACGGGGGGACAGCGCTCGGGACGATCAGCGGCTGACGCTTATCAGCGGCTGATTACAGCCGCGTATGGGGATCGAGGCCGGCGGGATGTGGCCAGGGCGGACGAGGTCAGCGGCAGCGGGCATCGGCGCCGTGAGAGGGCACTCGATTGAGCGTTCACTGTCACTGCCCGCGCGACCCGGTTTTAACCAGCTCTCACTCCTTCGGAATGTTGGAAGCCGGCATGGATGGGGCGGCAGACCATCAACTGCGTCTGCTCAATACGAACGTGAGGCCGGAAAAGCGATCATCCCGTTCGTATTGAGCAGCAATGAGCATTGGTTATAGCGATCCGTTAGGCGATGGCCGCTGCGACGTCGCCGTACGTCTGCTGACCGGAGGCGGGTTGAAAACCTCCGATACTGTCTTCTCAAATCATCAACCGCTGGCTGAGACCCTGG
>JAJUFW010000124.1 GCA_029263555.1 Alphaproteobacteria bacterium | reverse complement strand
GCGTTACAACCCTGTCCATGAGACCTTCGGCAAACCTCTTTTTCGGGACGGCCCGGGCCTTATGCGACGGCGCGCCGGTTGCTGTCCAGTGCGGCGGGCGCGGGACGTCCGCGTTCAGGCGTCGGCCGTCCGGTCGGGGAGGGACGCGGTGACGGCCGAGGGCCAGGTGGTCGTCATCGGCGGCCCGACCGCCAGCGGCAAGTCGGCCCTGGCGGTCGATCTTGCCCGGACGACCGGAGGCGTCGTGATCAACGCCGACAGCATGCAGGTCTACCGCGACCTGGAGATCCTGACCGCCCGACCGGACGCCGCCGATCGGGCGCGCGCGCCCCATCGGCTCTACGGGATCCTGGCAGGCACCGAACGCTGCTCGGTCGCGCGCTGGCGCGAAATGGCGCTTGCCGAAATCGACGAGGCGCATGCGGCGGGCCGGCTGCCGATCGTCGTCGGCGGCACGGGCCTTTATCTGCGCGCCCTGATGGAAGGGCTGGCCGATATTCCGGAGATCCCACCGCATATCCGCCAGGCGACCGTGGAACTGCATCAGGTGCTTGGCAACGAAGCCTTCCACGAAGAGCTCGGGCGCCGGGACCCGCGGGCGGCGGCGCGCCTTCATCCCGGCGACACCCAACGGCTTATCCGGGCGTTCGAGGTGATGGCGGCGACCGGCCGGTCGATCGTCGACTGGCAGGCGGAGCCGGCCCAGCCCCCGGAGGGCCTGAGCTTTTACGCGGTCGCGCTGCTGCCGGACCGCGAGGCGCTCTACAGCGTCTGCGACGCCCGCCTCGTCGCCATGATCCGGCGGGGCGCGCTGGAGGAGGTCCGGGCGCTCGACCGGGCGGGCCTGGATTCTGCCCTGCCGGTGATGAAGGCGCTGGGCGTGCCGGAACTGCTGCGCCACGTCCGGGGCGAGATCGATCTCGAGGAGGCGGTCGAGGCCGCCCAGCAGTCGACCCGGCGCTATGCCAAGCGCCAGCTCACCTGGTTCCGGCATCAGTGGCCCGCCGCCGGCGGGAACATCGCCGTGAGCCGGCGCTTCCTTTCCACCTATCGTCCGGATCTTCTGGCGCAGATCCGCATCGCGATTGCGCCGGACGGCGGATCCATGGACGGCCGGGATTAGGGGACGACATGTCCGTCACCACAAGGGAGAGGGCCCGCATGCGCGAGATCTGGCTGTTCGTCTTCGACGGTTTCGCCGATTGGGAGCCAGCCCTGGCGCTCGCCGGGTTGAGCGACATGGCGGAATTCAGGCGCGAACCCTGGCGCACCGTGACGGTCGGCTTCACGTCCCGGCCGGTCACGTCCATGGCCGGTCTGCGGGTCCTGCCGGACCGCTCCCTCGACGCGGTCGAGGGGGAGGCGCCCGAATTCTTCCTGCTTCCCGGGGGCGAGATGTGGCACGCCGGGGAAAAGCCGGAGGTGACGGCGCTCGTGCGCCGGCTGGAGCAGGCCGGAACGCCGATCGGCGCGATCTGCGCCGCGACCGGTGCGCTGGCCCATGCGGGGCTTCTCGACGACCGGCGTCACACCAGCAACTCTCTGGACTTCCTGAAAAGCATCCCGGCCTACCGGGGCGAGGCCCTTTACGTGCCGGCGGGCGCGATTGCCGACCGCGGCGTGGTGACCGCGCCGGGCACGGGACATCTGGAATTCGCGCGCGAGATCTTCCGGCTCCTGGGCGCCTTCGACGACCGGGTGATCGCGGCCTGGTATGACTTCTTTCGCAGTCCCGGCGATGCCGGGGCGCTGGCCCGCTTCCGCGAGGCCGCCGGGGCGGCCGGGTAGCCCGCGGATCGGGCGATGGAATGGCCTTTCGGGGCTGGTCGGGCCGATCGTGAAATCCGCATATCAGCCATGCTGGAGAAATTGAAACTTTAGGAAAGTTTGGGGCTTGCATTTCTAATGAATGTTCGAGATTTCCGTTGACCAGAACCGTTCGCCTCGCTAGCTTGCCGGTCCCTTGCCGCACCGCAGCAGGGGCATGCATCTGTAACTGATGGAGGTATCGGCCGAACCCCGGCCGGTTTCGAAGGTAGCAACGATGTCCGACCAACGCCTGACCGGAGCCGAGATCGTCCTGAAGTCCCTTGCGGACCAGGGCGTCGAAGTCATTTTCGGATATCCGGGCGGCGCGGTCCTTCCGATCTACGACGCGCTGTTCAAGCAGAACGCGATCCGCCACGTGCTGGTCCGTCACGAACAGGCGGCCGTCCATGCCGCGGAAGGCTACGCCCGCTCGACCGGAAAGGTCGGCGTCGTACTCGTAACCAGCGGCCCGGGCGCGACCAATGCCGTCACCGGGCTGACAGATGCCCTGATGGATTCCATCCCGGTCGTCTGCCTGACCGGGCAGGTCGCCACGCATCTGATCGGCAACGATGCCTTCCAGGAATGTGACACGACCGGGATCACCCGGCCCTGCACCAAGCACAACTACCTGGTGAAGGACGTCAACCTGCTGGCGCGAACGCTGCACGAGGCCTTCTATGTCGCGCGCTCCGGCCGTCCCGGTCCGGTCGTCATCGACATTCCGAAGGACGTCCAGTTCAATCAGGGCGTCTATGTCGCGCCGGAGCAGGTGGTGCACCGCACCTACCGGCCGCAGACCGAACCCGACATGAGGCGGGTGGAGGAGGCCGTCGAGCTGATGGCCCGCGCACGCCGTCCGATCTTCTATACGGGCGGCGGCGTCATCAACGCCGGCCCCCGGGCGTCGGAGCTGCTGCGCGAATTGGTGCGGCTGACCGGGTTCCCCTGCACCTCGACGCTGATGGGGCTCGGCGCCTTCCCGGCTTCGGACCGGCAGTTCCTGGGCATGGTCGGCATGCACGGGACTTACGAGTCCAACCTGGCGATGCATGGCTGCGACGTCATGATCAATATCGGCGCCCGGTTCGATGACCGGGTGACCGGGAAGCTCAGCGCCTTCTCGCCGGGTTCGAAGAAGATCCATGTCGACATCGATCCCAGCTCGATCAACAAGAGCGTCCGGGTCGACATTCCGATCGTCGGCGACGCGGCGGCCGTGCTGGAGGCGATGATCGCCGTCTGGAAAAAGCGCAACTGCAAGGCCGACAAGGCGGCCCTGGACGCTTGGTGGGCCCAGATCGGCGAGTGGCGTGCTCGCGAATGCCTGAAATTCCAGCAGGACATGAGCCCGTCGGCCATTATCAAGCCGCAATACGCGATCAAGCGCCTGGCCGAGCTGACGGCCGGACGCGACGACGTATTCATCACGACGGAAGTCGGCCAGCACCAGATGTGGGCGGCGCAGCACATTCCGTTCGAGCGGCCGAACCACTGGATGACCTCGGGCGGGCTCGGCACCATGGGCTACGGCCTTCCGGCCGCCACCGGCGTCCAGGTCGCCCATCCGGATGCGCTTGTCGTGGACGTCGCCGGCGAGGCGTCGATCATGATGAACATCCAGGAGATCGCGACGCTGGTGCAGTACCAGCTCCCCGTGAAGGTGTTCATCGTGAACAACCGCTGGATGGGGATGGTGCGCCAGTGGCAGCAGCTCCTTCACGGGGAGCGCTATTCCCAAAGCTATTCCGAGGCGCTGCCCGATTTCGTCAAGCTGGCCGAAGCCTTCGGCGCGGTCGGCCTGCGTGCGACCGAACTGGGGCAGCTCGACGACGTCATCGGCGAGATGATCGAGACGCGGCGCCCGGTGATCGTCGACGTCAACGTTGCCGAGAACGAGAACTGCTACCCGATGATCCCGGGTGGCGCAGCCCACAACGAAATCCTCCTGGGCGGCCAGCATCTCACCGGCGAACAGTCCGCTCCCGAGGAGGGAATGGTGCTGGTATAGGGTAGGCCGGACAGCGCCGGCCCTGCCTGATCTCCCCCGCCCTCCCCGGGCGGGAGAAGGGGCGCAACGGCCGAGGCGGCGAGGATCCGCCGCCGTCGCCCGACATTCCGGTTGCCCGCCCGCTGCCGCAGGGCGGGAGAGATGCCCGACCCAATAGGGGAAAACCCCATGCCGCCTATCGAGCCCATCGAAAGACACACGATTTCCGTTCTGGTCGACAACGAACCGGGCGTGCTTGCCCGGGTCATCGGTCTGTTCTCCGGTCGTGGCTACAACATCGAGAGCCTGACGGTCGCCGAGGTCGACACCTACGGCCGCCGCAGCCGGATCACGATCGTTACGTCCGGCAGTCGCATGATCATCGAGCAGATCAAGGCTCAGCTCGACCGCCTCGTGCCCGTCCACAAGGTCCTGGACCTGACCGACGAGGGCTCGTTCGTCGAGCGAGAGCTGGCGCTGATCAAGGTCGCGGCGACCGGGGACAAACGCATCGAGGCGTTGCGTATCGCCGATATCTTCCGGGCGCGCGCCGTCGACTCCACGCTGGAAAGCTTCGTTTTCGAGGTTACCGGCTCGTCGGAGAAGCTGAACGCGTTCATCGGATTGATGGCGCCGCTCGGCCTCGTCGACGTCAGCCGGACCGGCGTTGCCGCCATTGCCCGCGGCAAGGAAGGCTTCCTTGGCGAAGCCATCCTGGCGGGCGAGTGACATCAAGCATCTGTCAAGTCGAAGCAGAGAGACATCAAGGGAACTCAAACCATGCGCGTTTACTACGACCGCGATGCCGACGTTAATCTGATCAAGACCAAGAAGGTCGTCATCGTCGGTTACGGCAGCCAGGGCCATGCCCATGCCGCGAACCTTCGCGACAGCGGCGCCAAGGAGGTGCGCGTGGCGCTCCGGGCCGGGTCGCCGACCGTGAAGAAGGCCGAGGCCGCCGGCTTCACCGTGATGACCCCGGCCGAGGCGGCGAAGTGGGGCGACGTCCTGATGATGTGCACCCCGGACGAGCTCCAGGCCGACATCTACAAGGACGACCTTGCGGCGAACATGAAGGAAGGGGCCGCCCTGGCCTTCGCCCACGGCCTGAACGTCCACTTCAACCTGATCGAGCCGCGCCCCGATCTCGACGTGTTCATGGTCGCCCCGAAGGGACCCGGCCACACCGTCCGCTCCGAATACCAGAAGGGCGGCGGCGTGCCCTGCCTGATCGCGGTTCATCAGAACGCGACCGGTTCGGCGCTCGATATCGGCCTGTCCTACGCCAGCGCCATCGGTGGCGGCCGAGCCGGCATCATCGAGACGACGTTCAAGGAAGAGTGCGAGACTGACCTGTTCGGTGAGCAGGTGGTCCTCTGCGGCGGTCTTTCGGCCCTGATCATCGCCGGTTTCGAGACCCTGGTCGAGGCGGGCTACGCGCCCGAGATGGCCTATTTCGAATGCCTGCACGAGGTGAAGCTGATCGTCGACCTGATGTATGAGGGCGGCATCGCCAACATGCGGTACTCGATCTCCAACACCGCCGAGTACGGCGACTACCGGACCGGCCCCCGGATCATCACCGAGGAGACCAAGAAGGAGATGCGCCGGGTCCTGGAGGAGATCCAGAACGGCCAGTTCACCCGCGACTGGATGCTGGAGAACAAGGTCGGCCAGACCTCGTTCAAGGCCACGCGCCGTCGCGCCGCCGAACACGACATCGAGAAGGTCGGCGAGAAGCTGCGCGCCATGATGCCGTGGATCGCGGCCAACAAGATCGTCGACAAGAGCAAGAACTAAGCGCTTGCGCGGATGGGAAAAACGCGGCCTCGGGCCGCGTTTTTTCGTTTCCCCAGGCCTCCATCTGGTATAAAAAGCCCGTCAGAACCATCCGGGTAAACTGGATAGTCTTCTTCGTCCGTTTCAAGGAAATCGTCCATGAGCGAAAGTCCCGAGGAGCCGAACAAGGACTCCGCCGTAGAAAGCCTGCTGCCGATCGACGAGCATGTCGAAGAGGGTCAGGATGCCGAAGGGCGCAAGGTGCGTCATCGGGGCGTCTACCTGCTGCCCAACCTGTTCACCACCGCCAACCTGTTCGCCGGCTTCTTCGCCATCGTCAGTGCCATGAATGGCAAGTTCGAGGTGGCGGCGATCGCCGTCTTCGTCGCCATGCTGCTGGATGGACTGGATGGTCGCGTGGCGCGCCTGACCAATACCCAGAGCGCCTTCGGCGCCGAGTACGACTCGCTGTCGGACATGGTGGCCTTCGGCCTGGCGCCGGGCCTGCTGGCCTATCAGTGGGCGCTGTCCGAGCTGGGCAACGTCGGCCTGACCGTCGCCTTCATCTACGCAGCATGCGCGGCCCTGCGTCTTGCGCGCTTCAACACCCAGATCGGCAAGGTGGACAAGAAGTGGTTCGTCGGCCTGGCCAGCCCAGCGGCGGCCGGCGTGGTGGCCGGTACGGTCTGGGCCTTCCGGGACTTCGGCGTGGTCGGCGAAGACATGTCGGTCGCCACGGTGATGCTGTTTGCCCTGCTGGTGGCCATGGCCGGTGTGCTGATGGTCAGCAACATCAAGTACTACAGCTTCAAGGACCTGGATCTGAAGGGGCGCGTGCCGTTCGTGGCCATCCTCGTGGTGGTGCTGGTGTTCGCCGTGGTCTTCAGTGATCCGCCGCGGGTGCTGCTGCTGATTTTCCTGGCCTACGCCGTTTCCGGCCCGGTGCAGTTCGTGCTGCAGCTGCGTCGTCGCCAGGTGCGCGCCGGCGACGAGTAAGGCCTGTTCCCGTCTCACTCGCGGGTGCATCATGCGCCCGTTGAGTGAGGTATGTCGTATGTTGATCAAGCTCCCTCCTTCGAGCGTCTGCCGCGAACACGAAGTCACTCCCGAGCCCGTCTACCTGTCCCGCCGTCGTCTGATGCAGGGCGCGCTGCTGGGCGTCGCCAGCAGTGCCCTGCCCGGAACGGGCTGGGCGCAATACCCCGATGTGGAACCGGCCATTGCGCCGCCCTGGCTGCAGCGTCGACTGACCGATGTGCAATGGGCGGCGCCCCCGACCGAGCCTGTCGCGCCCTTCAAGGTGGCCAGCCAGTACAACAACTTCTATGAGTTCGGACCGGGCAAGACCGATCCGGCGCGGCATGCCGCGGCGATGCAGACCGAGCCCTGGTCGGTTCGTATCGACGGTCTGGTGGCCAGGCCGGGTGTCTACGACCTGGACCAGCTGTGTGCGCAGAGCCGGTTGCAGGAGCGCATCTACCGGCTGCGCTGCGTGGAGGCCTGGTCAATGGTCATTCCCTGGCTGGGCTTTCCCCTGGCGGAGCTGATCCGGCGGGTCGAGCCGCTGGGCGATGCCCGCTACGTGCGCTTCGAGACGCTCCACCGGCCGGAGGAAATGCCGGGTGCCCGGTCGCGCTTCTCATTGATCGACTGGCCGTACGTGGAAGGGCTGCGGCTGGATGAAGCCATGCATCCACTGACGATTCTGGCGGTCGGCATGTACGGGCGCGTGCTGCCCAATCAGAACGGTGCGCCCCTGCGCCTGGTGGTGCCATGGAAGTACGGGTTCAAGAGCATCAAGTCCATCGTACGCATCAGCTTTGTCAGCGAGCAGCCGCAGAGCTCCTGGATGCGCATCGCGCCTCATGAGTACGGCTTCTACGCCAATGTGAACCCGGCGGTCAGTCATCCCCGCTGGTCACAGGCGCAGGAGCGGCGTCTGCCCAATACGCTGTTCAGCCCGAACCTGATCCCGACCCGGTTGTTCAACGGGTATGCGGAAGAGGTCGCGGAGTTGTACCG
>JAJUFW010000476.1 GCA_029263555.1 Alphaproteobacteria bacterium | reverse complement strand
GCCAGCATCTCTTCGCGTCGCTGCCATGCCGCGAGCTCGACTTCCGCCGCGTGAACGATCCGGTCCGCCTCGGCGGCGATTTTGTCGTTGATCGCTCGCGCCTCGCTGCCGGGGACGGCGCTCTGCGAGAGGACGGTCGCCAGGCTTTCCTTCAGCCGCTGGACGATCGGGGACTCCAGCACCTCGGGAGCGTTCGCGATCTCGCCCGCCGCCTGCATTTCGTGGAGCGTGTTGACGCGGATGGTCGCCTCGATGATCCGGGACCGCGCCTCCGCGGCCTGGGTGCTGAGAATGGCGAGCACATTGTCGATCGCGACCTTCTCCCCGGTATCCATCAGCCCCGATTCGGCCAGGAGCTTATCGAGTGCCTGCTTGGAGGCGTCGTAGGTGACGCCCCGGGCATAGGCGTCGGCGCGCATCCATGCCGCGACCTTCTCGATCGCGTCCCGCTTCCGGCTGACCTGATCGGTGATATAGGCGTCGAGAAGTGCCTGCGTCATGTCGGCGGCCTTCCCCGGGTCTGCCGACCAGTAGCCGAAGGTGACGGTGTATGACCTGCGGTCGCGAGAGACGGTGAGGCGCTCGGCCAATTCCTGGCGGATCTCCGCCTCCGTCACCGGCTTCGGCGTCACCAGCCCGAGCGCGATCCCGACACGGCGGATCAGCCCGCCTCCATGCGCGAATTCCGGATCGGTCAGCAGTTCCTGCTTTGCTATGACCGCGTCCGCCAGCCTGGTCGAGGCGATATGGTCGATTTCCGACTGGATCGCGTTCTCGTCGAGGATCTGCCCCCATGACACGGCGCCGTCGGACGTCCCGGTATCCGACGGGCGCAGCACGATCACGGCGGACGCTTCGTAACGACGCGGAATGTAGGGCCAGGCAATGGCGGTGAGCGCCACGACCGGAATGAAGCCGACCAGGAAGCGGCGCAGGATCGCGCGCCTGGCCCGGTCATGCCGCTGGCTCGGCTTGTCCTGCTTGTCGTCCTGCACCCATGGGGACGAGCGGGCCGCCTCAAGGCGCGGGCCCGGGGCCGGCCGGCGGACCCACGGAAGCCGAGACCGGGAAGTGAACGAGGGAATGTCGAGGGACGAGGTGTCGGATGTCATCTGCGCACCATGGCGTAAGCGTGGCGGCGCGAAGTGGCCGACACTAATCGGAACAGGACATAAGCCGAAGTCGTAACGAGGAACTGGCGGGTGTTCAGGAAGCCCCGCCGCAGGCAGGCGCGGCGGAAACGGATCTCGTTGATGCAGTAGCCGAGCCCGCCGCGCCTCGCTCGCTGGTCGAGGCTGGACCGGACGCGGACCAGCACCTTGGGAATGTTGTGGAAGCGCGCACCCGCCTGGACGAGCCTCACGAAGAGGTCATAGTCCTCGAGCTTGCCGAAATCCGCCTTGTATCCGCCGACCCGCCGGAGGATCTCCGCGCGGATGAGCAGCGCGGGATGGACCAGGACGTTCCTCCATCGCAGGGCGTCGACGATCGCGTGGTGCCGCACGGGGCCGATCTTCAACTGCGGCTTCGTTCCGTCCTCGAAGAACTCTTCCGACCAGGACCCGACCACGTCGAGGCTTCGGTCTTCCGTGACGTAGCCGAGTTGCAGCTCTAGCCGGTCCGGCATGCTGATGTCGTCGCTGTCCATGCGGGCGATGTAGTCGCCGATGCAGCGGTCGAGGCCCGCATTCATGGCAAGCGCAAGGCCCCGGCTCTCGGGCAGGCGGACGACGTCCATCCGGGCGACGCGACGGTCAGTCGCATAGTGGGCGATGACGGTTTCCTGCTCTTCGCCCACCGGCCCGTCCACGACCAGGACGATCTGTTCGGGCGGCCGCGTCTGACCGCAAATGCTCTCGAGAGCGGCCGCGAGATTCGCGGCCTTCTCGCCGGCATAGGTAGACATAAGTACGCTTATGGTCGTCACGGGCCGTCTCTCCCCATGCTGCCGGTGTCGACGGGGATCATCGCGCCCCCTTCCGGGACAGGACGGCGAGCGGCGTCTTGAGAAGGATCCAGATGTCCAGCATCGGGCTCCACCCCTTCACATATTCGATGTCGAGGGCGACCCGCTGCCCGTAGGAAAGGGCGTTGCGGCCGCTGATCTGCCACAGGCCCGTAATTCCGGGGAGCACCGACTTGTAGTGTTCGGCGGCGGCGCCATAGCGGGAAAGCTCCTCCGCCGTGACCGGGCGCGGCCCCACGAGGCTCATCTCGCCCTTGAGGACATTGAGGAGCTGCGGCAGCTCGTCAAGGCTGGACGCCCGGAGCGCCTTCCCGATCGTGGTGATGCGCGGATCGAAGGTGAGCTTCTGGTACTCCCGCCACTCCCGGGCCGCCTCCGGATGATGCCGGAGATATTCGGCGAGCAGGTGCTCCGCGTCCGGAACCATGGTGCGGAACTTGAGGCATGGGAAGATCACGCCCCCGCGCCCGACCCGCTTGTGCCGGAAGAGGACGGGGCCGCCGTCCGTCGCCACCAGGACGGCGATCACGAGGAACAGCGGAAGGAACAGGAAAAGGAGGACCAGGGCACAGCCGATGTCGATCGCCCTCTTGACGCCACGGTACAGCGAGATCCGCGCGGCCTTAGCGGACGACTTCACTCCCTCGATCTGCAGGGTGGCAGTTCCCCTCGATGCGATGCTACCCTTTACATCGACTGGCGCATCCATGTCGCGTCTCCTTGCGATGCGTAGGGGTTGACTAAACTTCCCCGAAGATTTTCATCAATCCGTTAGGTAACGCACATCCGGGACGTGTGGCCATTGCTCTCCCGGGATACCCACTTCGTCCGAGCGATCCTCCTTTGAGGGAGTTGTGCCGGGCGTTCGGTCCATGTCAGGAGTTCTTCCATCAACCGCGGTTGGCGCGGGCCCGGGGCGGCGTCAGACGCGCGCCCTGGCCCGAATGGGCGTTCCAGCCTTGCCCGACCCCCACCCGGTCTCGGG
>JAJUFW010000456.1 GCA_029263555.1 Alphaproteobacteria bacterium | reverse complement strand
CCCACTGCGATACTGTGAGGTCCGGATCAGGCCGGAGCCCGGCACCCCAGGCGGTCAGCAGTCCGTTGGCGCCGTCGAACGAGAAGAAATCGTCATCCAAGTCCGGGCCGGATCTCGGCAAGGCTGTCGAGCTGGGCGCGGACATGGGCTTCCAACATCTTCTGCATCAGCGCCGCCTCCACCTCGATCCCGTCCCCGAGCGCCGCCGTCAGCTCCGCCGCCATCAGCGCGGCGACCCGTGCCGGCCAGGTAACCCAGGCATCGCGCTCCTCCCGCGCGAGCCGGAAGACGGCCGCCGTCGCCCGGGCGCGGTCGATCAGCTCTCCCTTCATCTTCTGCAGGCGCAGCCGCCGCTCCTGTGCCTTCAGCACCTCGTTGGCAGTCTTCGCCTGCAGGAATGTCGTGCCGCCGCCAATGGCAGGAGCGGACAGGCCCTGTTCGCGGAGCGTATCGCCGACCGCGGACAGCGCCGCGTCCGGCACCGGTTTCACCGGCTGGCGCGGGGCGACGCGACTCTTCGACGGATCGGTTGTCGCCGCCCGCCGCGCATCGCTCGCGGCCGGATCGATCGAACCGTCGGCGTGCAGGACCAGCCGTCCCGCAGCCTTCGCCTTCTGGATCGCGCCCCGCGAGAGGCCGGCATGCGCGGCGTATCGGCGCTCGCTCATGCCCTGCATCGTTCCCCCAATTAATTCTGCAGATTCAGATGCTTATTCAGTTGATAAGCCTCGGGACCAGAGCGAACGTCATTCCAACGACGCAGCGCAAGCCAGGAGCCGGACCGATGAACAACGCGATCCTCCCTACCCGCAACGAAGCCTGGGGCTTCTACGGCACGATGGGCCAGATCGACGCGGACGCGCAGCAGGCATGGAACGCCGCCAGCGCCATGATCGCCGCCGAGACCGACGCCAGCGCCGAGGGCGTGCGCGACTTCCTCGACAGCGCTCACGGTCGCCACTTCGCCGACGAGGTCGCCAGCGCCATGCATGCCGGGCACGGGCTCGAAGACGCGATCGAGAAGGCCATCGCCCGCTGGCAGGGCTGGCGCATCGGCCGCCGGACCAGCCGCGAGACGGGCATCCCCGCGGGACTTCCCTACCTCACCGGCTTCGCCAACCACTTCGCGATCCTCGCCGAAGCCGACGCCTGAGATCCAGCACCTCCGGGTCCGGCCCGCCGCGCGGCGGGCTCGACCTCGTAGAAGGGCCCGCATTCCGCGCGCCCCGATACGACGGAGACGACGATGACCAGACTTTCCGACACCCAGCTCGTGATCCTGAGCGCCGCCTCCCAGCGCGACGACGGCAATGTTCTCCCGCTCCCCGGCTCGCTCCGCGGCGGCGCTGCGACCAGGGTGGTCGGCGCGCTGCTCTCCCGCGGACTGATCGCCGAGCGCGTCACCGACAGCATCACCGTGGCCGACCCGGCGCTGAACCGCGTCTGGCGCAACGACGAGGAGGGACGCGCGGTCCTGCTCCACATCACCGACGCCGGGCTCGCCGCCATCGGCGTCGAACCCGAGGACGCGCCCGCCGACGCCGACACTGCGCCTGAGGGCGCCACGGACGCGCCGAACGCCGACGCCCCGACGGAGACCACGCCCGACAGCGCTCCCGCGCCCACGGCGCGCAAGCCGCGCGAGGGCACGAAGCAGGCCCGGCTCATTGCCATGCTGCGCGCGCCCGAAGGCGCCACCATCGCCGAGATCGTCACCGCCACCGGATGGCAGCCGCACACGGTCCGCGGCGCGATCGCCGGGGCGCTCAAGAAGAAGCTCGGGCTCGAAGTCACCTCCGAAAAGGTCGACGGTCGCGGGCGGGTGTATCGCCTACCGGCCGCCTGATCACGACACTTGATGTCGCACAGACGCCGTCCTTCGGGGCGGCGTCTCTCATTGGACACTTCGAACCCGGACCGCCTCGAACAGCCGTCGCAAGATGAACGAACGACCGATCGATACAACGGAGAAGATCGCGCCCATCTGAAGATTCTGAGCCAGCGTCGTCTGCAGTCCGAAGATCGGGAATATCAGGATCTGCGTCATCACTGCGACCCCGTAGCCGACTGCCACATTGGCGGCCGACTCGACCAGCGACATGAATCGCGACTGCTTCAAGGCACTTCCTGCGACTGGCCGACGGAGCGACACACCTGCGTCATTGGCGTGACGGTCTTCGGCTGCCCCGCCAGGCACCAGGAAAGCCGCACGCCAGGCTTTTGAAGAGCGCGGTTCCGGCAGATCCGATACGAGGGCCCTGCCTGGGAGCATCGCACCAACCAAATCAAGAACGGGGAAAAATCTCGGACGGCGCGCGTCTGTTCCCCCTTCACGTCGGCTCGCACCCGGCTAGCTTTCTGACTCTCCGCACGCTTCCATGGAGATGGCCATGAAGCTGAAGGCTGTGCCACAACCCGGACCGTTCGAGAAGATGGTATTCATCGGGGATCGTGCCCCGTTGGCTCGGGATCACGGGTCCGAGCAATTCCACTGCGCGGACTGCAACGAGCTCCTTCTCGTCCAGATGAGCCCGAGAGACATGGGCGGCGCAGCATTCCGCTGCCCTACCTGCGGCGCTTACAATGAACTCGACGATGAGGCGGAAGCTGGCACCTAACCCCTGGGGCATGAGTTCTGGAAATGGGTAGCGGTGCCGCGTCCCAACATCCCTCCCGAGGATCAGGGCTCAGGCCTCGCCGCTAGGCTGCATCCACCTTGATGCCAAGCCGCTCCTGTTTGACCTCGGCGAACATCCGGCCGTCACCGTCGAGGATCGCATCGCGGCCGGTCTCAGCCTGCCAGCGCTCCACCGCCACGTCGACATAGGCCGGGCTGATCTCCATCGCGAAGACGCGCCGGCCGTTCGCTTCGCCGGCCATGATCTGTGATCCGGAGCCCGAGAACGGCTCGTAGCAGAGACCGCCGCGGGCGACGTGCTGGCGCATCGGGATGCCGAAGGCGTCGAGCGGCTTCGGGGTCGGGTGGTCCGGCCGATCGTCGCGCGCGAACCCCGGCATCTCCCAGGTCGAGGGCAGCGTCTGCTCCGCCACCTTCGGCGGGCGCTAGCACCTGATCCAGCCCATGAAGAAGGGTTCGTGCTACCAGAGGT
>JAJUFW010000316.1 GCA_029263555.1 Alphaproteobacteria bacterium | reverse complement strand
GGCGCCGAGGTGGGGCTTGTCGCCCGCGGCGATCATCTGGCGGCGATGCGCCGCTCCGGCCTGACGCTGCGCACCGAGGACAAGGAGATCACGGTCCATCCGCCGTGCACGGACGATCCGGCCGAGTTCGGGCCGCAGGAATATGTCTTCGTGTGCCTGAAGGCGCATTCGGTCCCTGGCGTCGTCGACGCCATGCGCCCGCTTCTCGGTCCGGCGACGGCGGTGGTGACGGCCGTGAACGGCATCCCCTACTGGTATTTCCACCGCCATGGTGGGCCGTTCGAAGGAAGCATCGTCGAAAGCGTCGATCCTGGCGGAAGGCAGTGGAAGGTGCTGGGGCCGGAGCGGGCGATCGGCTGCGTCGTCTATCCGGCGACCGAAGTGGTCTCGCCCGGGGTCGTGCGCCACGTCTATGGCGATAGATTTCCGGTCGGCGAGCCGGACGGAAGCCTGAGCGATCGCGTCCGGCGGCTCAGCGAACTGCTGGAAGCGGCCGGTCTGAAGGCACCGGTGCGCGACCGCATCCGGGATGAAATCTGGCTGAAGCTCTGGGGAAATCTCTGCTTCAACCCGATCAGCGCGCTGACGCACGCGACCCTGGACGTGATCTGCGCCGATCCCGGGACCCGGGCGGTGGCCCGGGCAATGATGCTGGAGGCCAAGGCGATCGGCGACCGGCTGGCGGTCCATTTCCGGGTCGATGTCGAGCGCAGGATCGACGGCGCCGGGGCGGTCGGCGCACACAAGACCTCCATGCTGCAGGATCTGGAGCGCGGCCGGCCCATGGAGATCGATGCGCTGCTGACGGTCGTCCAGGAACTGGGCCGCCGGGTGGAGGTGCCGACGCCGACCATCGATGTCGTCCTGGCCCTGGTCAGGCAGAGAGCGGAGACGGCCGGGCTCTATGCCCGGCCGGAGGTCGCGGCCGCGGCGCTGAAGGAAGCTGCGGTCGGTCGCGTTCCGGGACAGTAGCGGTACGACGGAGGCCGCGGAAGAAAGCCCCGCGAGGAGGAAGCGTCATGAAAGTCGAAGACATTCTGAAACGGAAAGGCACGAGGATCATCACCGTCCGAATCGGAGAGACGGTGGAGGTGGCGGCGCGCCTCCTCAAATCCGAGAATATCGGTGCCCTGGTCGTGAAGGATGTTTGCCGGACCGAGGGCAATGTCGTGGTCGGCATGTTCTCCGAGCGCGATATCGCCCGGGCGCTGCTGGACCACGGCGCCGCCGTGCTGTCGATGCCGGTCTCGGCGCTGATGAGCCGCACGCTCGTCTCCTGCAGCTCCTCCGATCCGGTAGAGACGGTGCTGGAACTCATGGAAAGGCACCATCTGCGCCATCTGCCCGTGATCGACGACCAGACGCTGGTCGGCGTCGTCAGTGTCCGGGACCTCATCAGGACCTGCCTGGACGCGATGCAACCGCGGGAGGCGCTCGCGGGCGCGCCCGCCATGGCGGGCTGAATGGCCGTTCGGCAGGGAGGCGGCCGATGACGGAGAACGACGCCGTCCTAGCCGCCAACCTTGCGTTCTATGCGGCGTTTGCCGAACGGGACGTCGAGGCCATGGACCGCATCTGGTCCCGTTCCGTGCCCGTGAGCTGCATCCATCCGGGATGGACCGCGCTGACCGGGCGCAAGGCGGTGCTGGAGAGCTGGCGGGATATCCTGGGGAATCCCGAAGCGCCGCGGATCGAATGCCATGACGAGGAGGTGATGTTCGCCGGGACCATGGCCGTCGTCCTCTGCGAGGAGGCGCTGCCCTCCTCGACTATGGCGGCCACGAATCTTTTTGTCCGCGAGGACGGGGATTGGCGCCTGGTCCACCATCAGGCCTCACCGGTTTTGGTTCCGGGGCGGGATCTGCGCCGGACGGGGCGCGGGATCCGGATCAGGCGCGACTTCTGAGACAGCGGAAACGGTGCGCGAATTCCATGACGACCCTGATCTTTACCCATACCGATTGCCTGGCTCACGACACCGGCCCCGGGCATCCCGAACATGCCGGCCGGCTGCGCACCGTGCTCCAGCTTCTGGATGAAGAATTCCCTGACCTGACGAGGCGCGACGCGCCGGAGGCGACGATCGAGCAGCTGGAGCGGGTGCACGATCCCCATTATGTGCGTCACGTCCTGGATTCGATTCCCGCCGGGGGATACCGGCGGCTCGATCCGGACACGGTGCTGTCCCCGGGCTCCCGGCCCGCCATCCTGCGCGCGGCGGGCGCGGTGTGCGCCGCGGTCGACGCCGTGCTTTCCGGCGAAGCGGACACCGCCTTCTGCGCCGTCCGGCCGTGCGGCCATCATGCCGAACCGGACCGTGCCAAGGGCTTCTGCCTTTTCAACAATGTCGCGGTCGGCGCCCAGCAGGCGCGCGCCGTGCACGGGCTTCGGCGCGTCGCGGTGGTCGATTTCGACGTGCATCACGGCAACGGGACCCAGGCGATGTTCTGGTCGGATCCAGACCTGTTCTTCGGGTCGAGCCACCAGTGGCCGTTCTATCCGGGCACCGGCGCCCGGGAGGAGAGGGGGCAGTTCGCCAATATCGTCAACCTGCCCCTGCCGGCATTTTCCGGATCGACCGAGTTCCGGGCCGGGATGGCCGAAACGGTGCTGCCGGAGCTGGACCGCTTCGCGCCCGAGCTGATTCTAATCTCGGCGGGCTTCGATGCCGATGCCCGCGATCCCCTGGCACAGCTTCGGCTGCAGCCGGCCGACTTCGCCTGGATCACGAACGAGGTCATGGGCCTTGCCCGCCGTCACTGCGGCGGAAAGGCGGTTTCGGTCCTGGAAGGCGGCTACGGCATGGACGGGCTGGCCGAAGGCTGCGCCGCCCATCTCCGAAGCCTGGTCGGCGGCTGACCGGGATGGCCGGCCCGATCCGACCGGCCCGGGAACGGGTCCCGGGTGCCCGGGTCGGTGAGGCTTCCCTGTCGCTTTTCCCGGATTTCGGCAACTTCGGCATCGTCCTCGGCCGCGCGGTCGAATACGTGTTGCCCGGTCGACTGTATCTGGTATACATTATTTCTTATTCAGACGGCTCGGCCCGCGGCACTCAGAATCGAGGCAGATCGCTGATGAACACGGTGGACCGTTCGAAGCTGGTGGTTGAGCCGCTGGATACCAGCGTGAGCTACAAGGCACGGGCCTATCTCGCGCTCAAGCAGGCGATTACCGAGATGGACATCTACGACCATCGGCAGGAGATCCGCCTGGACGAACGCCAGCTTTGCGAGGCCCTGGGCGTCAGCCGGACGCCGATCCGCGAAGCCATGGCCCTTCTGGAGCAGGAGGGCTTCGTTCGTTCCCAGCCGCGCCGCGGCATCTTCGTCGTCCGCAAGACCAAGCGCGAGATCGTCGAAATGATCACCGTCTGGGCGGCGCTGGAAGGGATGGCGGCGCGCCTGGCGGCCGAGCGGGCGTCCGACGAGGAGATCGCCTCGCTCAGGCGCATGTTCGCCGAATTCGAGACCGGGAACGCGGCCGACCATCTCGGCGAATACTCGGAAGCCAACATCACCTTCCATCAGACGATCATCCGGCTGGGTGGGTACAGCCTGATCGTCGACATGACGGAAAACCTGTTCATCCACCTGCGGGCCATCCGGAAGCTGACCATCGGTCAGGACAACCGGGCGGAACGGTCCATCCTGGACCATCAGAGGATCATCGCGGCTTTGGAGCGGCGGGACGGCGATCTCGCGGAACGTCTGGTCCGGGAGCACACGCTCGGGCTCGCCCGACATGTGGAGGAGCACTGCGGCTTTCTCGATTAGCGGCCCAGCGAGGTCGGGGCGGGAACGAAGGGGCGGCCCAAGTCGAACGGCCTCAAATCACAAGACCTAAGGGGAGACACCCAGATGGCAGATACGGTTTTGCAGACGCGTCCGCCGGAGAGCACGGTATCCGAGGAAACGATCTCGGGTGGTCACCTGGTGGCGAAGGCCCTGAAGGCCGAAGGGATCGATGTCATCTTCACCCTCTGCGGCGGCCACATCATCGATATCTATGACGGCTGCCTGGACGAGGGCATCAAGATCGTCGACGTCCGCCACGAGCAGGTGGCCGCCCACGCCGCCGACGGCTATGCGCGCGTGACCGGCAAGCCGGGTTGCGCGGTCGTCACGGCCGGGCCGGGCACGACCGACGCCGTGACAGGCGTCGCCAACGCGTTCCGGGCCGAAAGCCCGATGCTGCTGATCGGCGGTCAGGGGGCGCTCGACCAGCACAAGATGGGTTCGCTCCAGGACCTGCCTCATGTCGACATCATGAAGCCGATCACCAAGTTCGCTTCGAGCGTGGTGTCGACCGAACGCGTCGCCGACATGGT
>JAJUFW010000056.1 GCA_029263555.1 Alphaproteobacteria bacterium | reverse complement strand
GGCCGACAAGGATGCCGCCGCGATCGCGTTCCAGGCGGGCGAGGTCGACGTCATCGTCACCGACTGGATCTGGGTCGCAAGGCAGCGTGCCAACGGCTACGACTATACCTTCGTGCCCTGGTCGCTGTCGGTCGGCGCGATGATGGCCGACCCGGCAAAGGCCATCGGCTCCGTGTCCGACCTCAAGGGCAGGCGCATCGGGATCGCCGGCGGCCCGAACGACAAAAGCTGGGTCCTGGTGCAGGCCTTTGCCCGGAAGGCGGGCATGGACCTGGCCGAGGAAGCGGAGGTGGAGTTCGCCGCCCCTCCGCTCCTGAACGAGCTGGCCCGGCAGGGGGATCTCGATGCCGTCCTGAACTTCTGGCAGTACAACGCCCGCCTCAAGGCCCAGGGCTTCACCGAAGTGGTCGCGGTCGCTCGGATCCTGCCGGAACTCGGCCTCGACCGCCCGCCGCCGCTGCTGGGGTGGACCTTTCGGGAGGAATGGGCCGAGGAAAACCCCGAACTCGCAAGGGGGCTCCTCGACGCCTCTTACGCCGCGAAGGACCTGATGCGGTCCGACGATGCCGTATGGGACCGGATCCGGCCGCAGATGATGGCGGAGGACGATGCGGTTTTCGAAGCCCTGAAGTCCGGTTATCGGGAAGGGATTCCGGCGGGCTACGGTCCGGCGGACGAGGTCGCGGCCCGGGAGGCGCTGACGCTCATGTCCGGGATCGCTCCCGCCGCCGTCGACGGGTTGACGGAGCTCCCCGACGGAACCTTCTGGGCCGGATATGCCCGATGACCGCGGACGCCGCATCGTGCTGGAAGCCCGGCCCCGACCGCCCGTCCGCGGGGAGGAGCCTCCGGCGCATGCCTCCGCCCGCCCGGGCGGCCGGAGCTGGTGGCGGGGGGCGCTCTCGCTCGTCGTCCTGCTGGCCCTCTGGCAGGTAGCCGCAATCGTCGCACAGAGCCCGGTTCTGCCGCCGCCGTCCGCGGTCGGCGCATCCGTCTACCGGCATCTCCTCTACGGCGATCTCGTCCAGGATGTGGCCGTGACGCTTGCCCGGGTCGCCGTCGCCTTCGCGCTCGCCATGGGGATCGGCAGCGCGCTCGGCATCCTGCTCGGGCGGAACCGCGTGCTCGACGAGTTCTTCGACGGGTGGGTCGTGATCGGGCTCAACATGCCGGCTCTGGTGACCATCGTATTGTGCTACGTCTGGTTCGGCCTGAACGAGGTGGCGGCGGTACTGGCCGTCGCCATCAACAAGACGCCGCTCGTCGTGACGGTCACCCGCGAAGGCGCCCGGTCGCTGGACCGGTCGCTTCTGGAGATGGCGAAGGTGTTCGAGATACCGCGGGGCCGGGTCCTTCGGCGCATCGTGCTGCCGCAGCTTGCTCCCAGCCTGATGGCCTCGGCCAGGGCGGGGCTTGCGCTTACCTGGAAGATCGTGCTGGTGGTCGAGCTGTTGGGCCGGCCGAACGGTGTCGGGTTCCAGATCCGCAGCTTCTTCAACTTCTTCGACATTGCCGGGATCCTCGCCTACACCTTCGTCTTCATCGCCGTCATCCTGATGGTCGAGAACTGTCTCCTAAGGCCGCTCGACCGCCGGGTCGGGCGCTGGCGAACGGCATGACCGGCCTCAAGCTTCAGGGGATCCGCCGCAGCTTCTCCGATCCGGCGCCGAAGCTCGTCCTCAGTGGGATCGACCTCGCGATCGAGACGGGCGAGTTCGTGGCGCTGGTCGGTCCCTCGGGGCGGGGCAAGACTACCCTGCTCCGGATCATTGCCGGCCTGGACGAGGCCTATGAGGGGACGGTGACGTGGGCGGGCGGCCGGCGTCCGCGCCTTGCCGCCGTGTTCCAGGAGCCTCGGCTGGTGCCGTGGCTCAGCGTTCTGGACAATCTGCGGCTGGTGTCCGACCGCGACCGGGATGCCGAGGCGCGGGCTCTGTTGGCCGAGGCGGGCCTCGCCGGGACGGAGACGGCGTTCCCCGGCCAGCTTTCCGGCGGCATGCAGCGCCGGGTCGCCCTGGTCCGGGCGCTGCTGGTCGATCCGGAGTTCCTGGTTCTGGACGAACCGATCCTGTCGCTGGATCCGGATCTCGCCCAGCGGATGCGGGAATGGATCGGCGCCTATTGGCGACTGCGACGGCCGACCGTGTTGCTGGTCACCCATGACTTGCGGGAAGCGGCGTTTCTCGCGACGCGGATTCTGGTGCTCGGTGCCGGCGAGGGAACGATCGTGGTGGATCTTCCGGTCGATCTGTCTCATCCCCGCCGACAGGACGATCCCCGGATCGAGGCGATCATCGAAGGACTGGCGCACAGGGACCCGATGCTGCTGGCGGACGGGCACGATGACGGCAGGGACGGACGGGCTGGCCGGCCGCAGCCCCTGGAATGACGGCCGGCCGGTTTCGGAGAAGGCTCAGGGCACCAGGTTGCCGCGGGCGTCGAGCAGCGGCACGCCGTATTCCTTCAGGATCGCGTGGATCGCTTCCTGGTTTTCGCGAATCAGGGTGTTGATGTCGTTCTTCCAATCCGTCTCGTTGGGACGGACACCCATCGTGATGTAATAGTCCATGCGTGCGGATTTCGGCTCCCTCAGAAGCGGCGTGATCTTGAGAGCGTCGCCATGGGCGCGGGCGAAGTAGCCCGCGATCGGCCCCCAAAGGATCGCCGCGTCGATCCGGTCGGCCGCCAGGTCGTCGATCATCTGCTTTCCGGGCGCATCGAAGCGCGTGTCGACATAGAGCGGATAGGGACGGGCGTGCTCCATGAGGCCGCTGCGGGCGGCGAGGCTGGCGGGCGGGGTTCCCGCGGTGATGCCGATCCTGAGTGTCCGCAGCCTCGGATCCTCGATCGTGTCGATGTCCAGGCCGTCTTCCGTCCGGGTCACGATGACATAGCTGGACCTGTAATAGGGGTTGGTGTTCTGGACCAGTTCCGCCCCGGCCACGATGCCCATCACCAGATCGCATCGTCTGGCGCGCAGCGTGTTGCGAAGAAAGCCGATCGAGTTCGGATACCAGGTGTAGCGGACGGGCACGCCCAGCTTTTCCGCCAGCAGGCCGGCGATACGGTTTTCGAAGCCTTCCTCCCTGTCGTTGGAATAGGGAAGGCCCGCCGGATCGGCGCAGACGCGCAGGGCGGACCGGTCCACCGCCTCGGCCCGGTCGGCGGCGCCGGCCGGGGTCACTCCCGCCAGGAGCACCGCCATCGCCGTCATGGCCAGCTGCACGAGCCGTCCCGGGCGGTGTGGCGTCGGCATGACTTCGCGGTCTCTCATGCGATGCTTCATCATCGCCGTAGCAGACACGGCCTTGTCAGCCCATGCACGCATCCTCCGCCTCCGCGGCTTCTGGCGGCTTGTCCTGGTGCTTTGCCGGACGTCCCCGGCCGACAGCGCCGTCGGACCGGGCCTTCAGATAGGCATAGATGTCGTTGATGTAGCACATCACGTTCGGATCCGCGCCGAGCGCCGGCATCTTGCTCTCGGTCGCCGTCGTCACGTTCTCCCGTCCGTTCACGACGATCTCCAGGAACTGCTCGTACGGGATCACCTTCAGGGATTCGACCAGCGCGGGCGCGAAGGTGCTGCCCAGCCCGTCGGGGCCGTGGCATTGGAAACAGACGGAATTGTAACGCCGGTAGCCGTTGTAGGTGGCCCAGTCCACCGTGCCGTCCTCGGCGATCGAATAGGGCTTCTCCTCGCTTTCGGCGCCATCCGTGGGCGTGGCGGCCGTTCCGAAGGCCGCCGGTGCGATAAGAGCGGCGCCAAGGGCGAAGGAACCTCCGCAGAGTGCCGCGACGGTCAGAAAGGAACGGTAGGGGAACATTCTGCCTCTTGATCTGTGGCCATGGAAAAGGAGGCGGGGAAGAAGCCCCGGCCGCGGACACGGCCGGGGCTCATGCTCTGTCGGCCCCTCGTCAATCGGGCAGGCTGAACACGGTCAGGGTACCGCCCAGCTGGGTGTATTGGTCGAGCGACTTGTACGCGCCGACCGCACCCAGGCCCTCGGTATCCCCGGTCAGGCCCGCGGCCATGCCGATGCCGGCCCAGCCTCCGACACCCGACAGGACGGCGATGTACTGCTTGCGGTTGTGGGTATAGGTCGTGACGTTGCCGATGATCCCGGACGGGGTCTTGAAGCTGTAGAGCTCCTCGCCGGTTTGGGCATCGACAGCCTTCAGATAGCCCTCGAGCGTGCCGTAGAAGACGACGTCACCAGCCGTGGCCAGGGCGCCGCTCCAGACGGAGAACGGCTCGGGAATGGACCATTTGATCTCCCCGGCGACCGGATCCCAGGCGATGAAGTTGCCCAGATTGTCCTCGCCTTCCGGCGGGTACATGGAGAGCGTGGCGCCGACATAGGGCTGGCCCGCCGTATAGGCCACCTGGTATGGCTCGTAATCCATGCAGACGTGGTTCGTCGGGACATAGAGCAGTCCGGTCTGCGGCGAATAGGCGGCCGGCTGCTGGTCCTTGGACCCCAGCGCGGCCGGGCAGACCCCGGTCGTATTGACGTCCTCGCCGTTCGCCTCGGTCGAGTAGCGCGGATCCCGCTCCGGCTTGCCGGTCTCGATATCCACCCGGGTCGCCCAGTTCACGACCGGGTCGAACTTCTCCGCGACCAGAAGCTCGCCGGTTTCGCGGTCCAGCGTGTAACCGAAGCCGTTCCGGTCCATGTGAACCAGAAGCTTGCGCTCCTGGCCGTTGATGGGCCGGTCGAACAGGTCCATCTCGTTGACGCCGTCATAGTCCCACTCGTCGTGGGGCGTCATCTGATAGACCCATTTCGCCATGCCCGTGTCGGCGTCGCGGGCGAAGATGGTCATCGACCATTTGTTGTCGCCGGGCCGCTGCACCGGGTTCCAGGTGCTGGGGTTGCCCGTCCCGTAGTAGACGAGATTCAGTTCGGGGTCGTAGGACAGCCAGCCCCAGGTGGTCCCGCCGCCGATCTGCCACTGGTCGCCTTCCCAGGAGTTCAGGCTGGAGTTCTCGCCGATCGGCTTGCCCAGCTCGGTCGTCTGCTGGGGATCGACCAGCATCTCGTCGTCGGGACCGACGGAATAGGCACGCCAGGCGATCTCGCCCGTCTGAGTGTTGTAGGCGGTGACCTTGCCGCGGACGCCGAACTCGCCGCCGCTGTTGCCGATGATCACCTTGTCCTTCACGACCATCGGCGCCGAGGTCCCGGTCTCGCCCTTGGTGGGGTCGCCATCCTTGACCGACCACTTCACCTCGCCCGTCTTGGCGTCGAGCGCGACCAGTGTCGTATCCGCCTGGTGCAGGAAGATCATGCCGTCGCCGTAGGCAACGCCGCGATTGACGGTGTCGCAGCACATCACGGGAATGACGTCGGGATCCTGGGTCGGCTTGTAGGACCAGAGGATCTGGCCGTCGTTGTTGAGGTCCAGCGCGTAGACGTTGTTGGGGAAGGGCGTGTGAACGTACATCACGCCGTCGATGATGAGCGGGCCGCCCTCGTGGCCGCGCAGGACGCCGGTCGAAAAGGTCCAGTCCACCCGCAGGTCGCCGACATTGTCCTTGTTGATCTGGTCGAGCGCGCTGTAGCGGGTGTTCGCATAGTCGCCCGTCGGCATCACCCACTGGTTCGGATCCTGCTGCAGCCTGAGCAGTTCCTCATTGGCGGAAGCCACCCCCGGGCACGCGGCCATGGCGATTACGAACGCCAGGCTGGACCCGGAAGTCAGAAGCGATCTGGGCATCATGTTCCTCCCTTTGGTCACGATCCGCAATTACCCCTCGGATGGCGGCCGGTGACTTGGGCGACGCCGGTGCAACCCGCCCCTCCGGCTCTGTCGTTCCGTGGGCGGCGGTAGGGCCCGACCGGCACGGCAACCTCCAGCGCTGTGCTGAAGGGGACAATCATTAGATTGGAAGGTAATGTCGTTAGTCGTCAATAAGTAAACAATTGGCGGCGTCTTGTTCTTTGGTAGAAGTCGTTATGGTTCCATCGAAAAAAAGGCAGTTATTGTACCAAAGTACAAGTCAAGACTACTTGATTTTGCCGATTGCTGTCTCTCGGGGCATTCCGCCGGGTGCGGAAGCCGAGGCGGGAGACAGGGCAGGGCGCTTCGCCCGCGGCTCCCGCCCTCATGATCGGGGCGCCGACATCCGTCGGTAGACGAAGGGCGGCGGCGGCGCCCGGGACTCCGTCTCGGCCAGCAGCCCCATTATGGCGTGGTGGGGGGAGAAGGCGCAGGCAGGATCGGTCGCCTCCGCGCTGCCGGTCAGGGCAAGCGCCTGGCACCGGCATCCTCCCCAGTCGATTTCCCGGTAGTCGCAGCTTCGGCAGGGTTCGGGCATCCAGGCGGTCCCCCGGAACTTCCGGAAGGCGGCGGACTCCTGCCAGATTTCGGCCAGCGGCCTGTCCAGCACCGAGTCGAAGGCAAGGCCCGGAATGGTTTCGGCGGCATGGCAGGGCAGGACCTTGCCGGCGGGCGTGATGTTGAGGAACTGCCGGCCCCATCCGCCCATGCAGGCCTTGGGACGCCTGGCATGGTAGTCCGGGACGACGTAGTCGATCGCAAGACGTCCTGCCAGACGTTCGCGGGCGGCTTCGACCGCGCTCGTGGCCCGGTCCAGCTGCTCGCGGCTCGGCATCAGGGCCGCGCGGTTCCGCAGCGCCCAGCCGTAATACTGGACATGCGCCACCTCGAGCCGCGTCGCGCCCAGCGCGACGGCAAGATCGATCATGGCGTCGATCCGTTCGAGATTCTGCCGATGGACCACGGCATTGATCGTCAGCGGCAGTCCGGACTCCCGGACCCAGGCGGCGAAGGTGAGCTTGCGGGCCTGGGCGCCGGAATATCCGCCGATGCGCTCCGCCTCGCCGACGTCGACGTCCTGAATGCTCAACTGCACATGGTCCAGTCCGGCCTGAGCCAGGGCCTCGAAGCGCGCGCGGTCGATCGCCGCGCCCGAGGTGATCAGGTTCGTATAGAGCCCGAGGGTGCGGGCGTGTCTCACCAATTCCTCGAGGTCGCGCCGTACCGTGGGCTCGCCGCCCGAGAAATGGACCTGGAGGATGCCGAGGGACGACGCTTCGTCGAGCACGCGAAGCCAGGTCTCGGTTGGCAGTTCGGACCGCGCCCGGTCGAGCTCGAGGGGGTTGGAGCAGTAGGGGCATTGCAGCGGGCATCGGTGCGTCAGCTCGAGAAGCGCGGCAAGCGGCGGCGGCATGTCTTCGGGGCTCATGTGACGAGGACCCGCTTGGCCATGAGGTCGGCCAGAAGTTCCTGGACATCGGCGTCCACCACCGACCGGTCGGCGTCGTAGGCCGAAGCGAGGTCGTCGACGATGCCGGACAGGGATCTCTCGCCGTCGCAGCGCTTCAGGATGTCGAGCGCGATATCGTCCGGGACCAGAAGCCGTTCAGGCGCGAGAAGCACCCATCGGTCCCGGGCCTGGTCGAATTGAAGTCGGGCGCCCGGCGCGAGCCGGGGACGGCATTCGGGCGGAAGGGGTATCATGCGTCCTCCGGAACGAAGGCGCCGGGCGGGACGTGCCCCGGCGTGACATAGGCGTGATAGAGCGCGTCCAGCTGTGCCCACAGGACGTCGCATTTGAACGTCAAGGCCGCGATCGCGGCCTGTTGCTGGTCCGGCCGGCGGGCCTCGCGCTTCACGTAATCGAGGGCGAAGTCGGCATCGCGCGGGGCCTGGCTCAGCCGCTTGTCGAAATAGGCGAGCGCCTCGCGCGGCACGAAGGAATAGCCTTGAAGCATGCCCGCCACCCGGTTGCTGATGATCGCCGGGGAGAACAATTCGGTCAGCGACGACGCCACCGCTTCCAAGAGGCTGCGCTCCCGCACGAAACGCACATAGGCATCGACGGCGAAGCGGGTCGCCGGAAGGACGCCGGCCGTCGACGCGACATAGGCCCGGTCGAGACCCAGCGCATCGGTCAGCCGAAGCCACCGGGCGATCCCGCCGTCTCCTTCCTGCTCGCCGTCATGGTCCAGGATCCGCTGCCGCCAGACCCGGCGGAATTCGGGATCGTCGGCACGGGAAAGGATGGCTGCGTCCTTTATCGGGATCCGGCTCTGATAATAGAACCGGTTGAGCGCCCAGGCTTGTACCTGGCCGCGGCTCAGGCGGCCGCCGTGGAGCAGGGCATGGAATGGGTGGCGGTCGTGATAGCGCTGCTCTCCCACCGCGCGCAGGGCGGCTTCCAATGCCTCGGGCGTCAACGCATCCGTCATAGCTCGATCTCCATGCCGTCCTCCGCGACCTCCCAGCCTGCGCGGGCGGCGGCGGTTCGTTCCGGGGAATCGTCGATGAGCACGGGGTTGGTCGTGTTCACATGGATGAAGATCTTCCGCCCGATCTCCAGATCGGCCAGCGCGGCGATCGTGCCGTCCGGGCCGTCGATGCTCATATGTCCCATGCGGCGGCCGGTCTTCTGCCCGACCCCGGTCGCGAGCAACTCGTCGTCCCGCCAGAGCGTGCCGTCGAAGAAGACGAGGCGGGAACCCCGTAGACGAGCGCGGAGCCGGTCCGTCGGGGCTGCGCAGCCGGGGACGAAATGGAAGCTGGCGCGGCCGTCACCGATCTCGGCGCCGACGGCCATTTCCGCATCGTCCGGCGACGGGGCGCCCGTGCGTCCTTCGAGGAACAGCGGCACCTTGCCCGGCACGGCAAAGAGGCTGACCGACAGGCCCAAGGGACCGCCGGGCCCGGCGATCTCGACCGTCTCTTCGGTCGGCACCGGGCATCGGCGCACGCAGCTTTCGCTGAGCGCGCCGAAGATCGGGTTCTCCCCAAGAAGCGCAAGCACCGCGGGCGGCGCGTAGAGATGGAACGCCTGGCTTTCGCGCATCGACAGAAGGCCCGCGACGCCGTCGATCTCTCCCCCCGTCAGCAACACCGCCTCGATCGGCGAATGGCGAAGCCCGGAACGGGGCTGGAGCCGCGGCGTCGCCAGTATCTGCTGCCGGAAATCCGGAGAGGCGCAGACGACGAGCCAACGTTCCCCGTCGGCGCTCACCGCGACCGAGGTCTGGGTACGTCGCGTCGCACGCCCGTTTCCACGCCAGGCCTCCCGGCTGGTGGGCGCGTTGCAGTTCCATTGGGGGAAGCCCCCGCCCGCGGCCGAACCCAGAACGACGATCAGCACGCGCTACATCCCCGCCTTGTTCGTCCGGCCGCCGGCGGTTGCCTGCTAGACGACGGCGCAGGCGTAGCTGTTGATCTCGCAGCCGACCGCGATTTCACGGATCTTCGGAGTCTTCCATTCCTTCATGGCCGTTCCCTTCGAGCGAGTTCGACGTGTTGGCGGCGGCCCGACCGGGCCGTCCGCCTGGCCCGGTAATGATGCGCCTTCTGGCGCTGGGATGAATTATACTTTGGACCATATCGCGGGCCCGGGCGCGCGGTTGGCGCCCTTTGTGGGCGTTATTGGGTGTCGTCGCCGCCCGACCGGCAGGTCGGGATCCGCCCGCCATGGCCAAGCCTCGCGAGGCTGCCGTAGAGCTCGCCCGGGGTGTGGGCGGTGTCGCGCAGCCAGCGGTACTGGACGTCGTAGGCCTCGTGCTCGCGTTCGACCCATTCCTCGCAATGGACCGCACCATGGTCGTGACGAGCTGCGCGCTGGAGGAAATGCGTCAGCTCGTGGACAAGTATGCTCGTGGCCGCGGGATCCCGGTCGATCGCCAGGCGGTCGTCGATCAGGATCGTCCCGTCCGGCGCGGTGAAGCCCAGCACCGGGCAGGGACGTCCGCAGACCCGATCTTCGAGCACAGGGTGGGGGACCATGAGGACCTCCGGCGTCGCCGCCGGGATGGCATAGCCGGTATAGCCTGCGATCGCGACCAGAAGCGAGGCGACCAGATCGGCGAGGGCGGCGGCGCTGATCAAGGAGCGTCCCCTGGCCCGAGGCACGGCGACCCGACCGCGGGCCGTTGACCGGGCCCGCGATCTCTGCTCTCCTCTTCACGGCATGGGTTCCCGTATCCGGAGGAGCCGCCATGAGACGTTCCCTTCTCGCCATGCTGTTCGCCGCCGGCGTGGTTTCGACTGCCGGCGCCGTCGCGAACCCCTATCCGACGCCGGTCGTCGCCGATTACGTGATCGGCTGCATGGCCAGCAACGGCCAGACCCAGGACATGCTGCAGCGATGTTCGTGCAGCATCGACACGATCGCCTCGATCCTGCCTTACCAGGCCTACGAGCAGGCGGACACGATCATACGGATG
>JAJUFW010000639.1 GCA_029263555.1 Alphaproteobacteria bacterium | reverse complement strand
CAGTCGTGCCAGGTCTTGATCGTCGTCGTCTTGAGCTCGGGATAGGTATTGCGCACGACCGCCCAGCGCGTCCGGCGCAGGCCGTCCGCCCCGGGCGCCTGCCGGCCGGCACGGCGCAGGATCTCCATGCAGCAGGCGACCGACTTGCCCGACCCGTAGGGCCCGCGGATGCCGCGCACGAAGGCGTCCGACATCATGAACGCCCGCGCGACGGGCCCCGGCGGGCGATAGCTGATGGCGCGCGGCGTCATCCGAGGTCGATCTGGATCGAGAACTGGGACTGTTCGTCCGGCACCTCCCCGCCGCCGGCCTGCGGCTGGCGCCGATGGATGAAGGGCGCAGCCGCGATCGCCGCCCGCAGCCGGTCGCCGAAGGGCAATGAGGGATCGCAATAGGCCTCGATCATGAAGTCGAGCGGCGTCACCGTCGGCACAGGCGCCACGGCGACCGGCCGCTTGCCAGTCTTTCTCGCCATCTCAATCCTTTTCGGATGCCGTCGGGCGCCGAGGTTCGTCTTCGGCCAGTCTTTTCGGAAGATCGGCGCCGATTCTTTCAATTCTTCACAATTTATAAAGACTTTTAGGACAGTCTTTGCATTGCCGTAGCTGAATACGACCCTCTTGCAACGGCCGGGCCCGATGCGGACGGCGCACATTCCGCATCGGGCCATTTCATGCCCGCATGCCGTACCCGTGCCTTCTGCCCGAACGGAAAAACCCGCCGCGGCAGCGCCGGGCGGGTCTCGTTTCAGCCTGATCCGAATCATGGGCCATTTCGTCGGATCCGTCAAACGTTTTTTGCGTAATCATACGCAAATCGCGTTCGACCTGGCAAATCCCGACAGGCTCTGGCGTCATGCCCCTGTCCGGCCCAAGAGCGCGCGAGCCGCGGAATGACGGAAGCCCGCCCCGATTACGACCCATCCGCACCGGCCTATCGCGAGACGGCGCCGCCCCCGCCGCTCGCCCGCCATCTGGTCTGCACCTGGAGCCGCATCGTCGGGCCTGCCGGGCCCGGCCGGGCGCAGCGCATCCTTCCCGACGGCTGCGCCGACATCATCTGGATCGGCGACAGCGATCCCGTGATCGTCGGGCCGGCGACCCGCGTCGCCGTGGCCAGGCTCGCGCCGGGCACGGTCGTGGTTGGCGCGCGGCTTCGGCCCGGAACGGCGCCCGCGCTGCTGGACTTCCCGGCGGACCTGATCCTGGACGGGACGGCGCCCCTCCGCGAATCCTGGGGCGGAGAAACCGACCGCCTGTCCGATGCGATTCGCCAGGCAACGGGCGCGGAGGCGCGGCGGAGGGTGCTGGAGCGGCTGCTGATCGGACGCGTCGCGGCCGCCCCCTCCCCCGACCGGGCGATGACGGCCGCCGCCGAATGGCTGGCCCGCATTCCGCAGGGCCAGGTGCGGGAGGCACGGCTGGCGACCGGTCTCAGCGAACGGCAGGTCCACCGCCGCTTCCGGGCGGCGGTCGGATACGCGCCCAAGACATTTCAGCGAATCGCCCGGTTCCAGCGCCTGCTGGCCCTGGCGGAACGGTGGGGGGCGGGGAATCTTGCCGATCTTGCCGCGGCCTCCGGCTATGCGGACCAGGCCCATATGACGCGGGAGATCCGGCGCCTGTCGGGCCGGACGCCCACCGCCCTCCTGACCCGCGCGCGAAGCACGCTCGGGCTCGGGGATCCGCTGGACGGGCTGCGCGACAGGGCGGCCGGCTGACCCGGACGGGCCGCCGGCCGGAAACCCGTCACCGGTTCAGCCCGGTGACGATCTCGTCGATCGCCTGGGCGTGCCAGGACCTGACGGTTTCGTGGTGGACGGACAGGATCCGCGCCAGCCGCCGCCAGCTATGGAAATGGCGGCCGGTGATCGGATGCACCAGGCTCCGGCTCTGCACGATCCGGCGCCGGGCCGCGTCGCGCACCAGCATCGGCCAGGGTGCGACCGCGTCCATGAGGGCGATTTCGGCCGCCGTCGGGACGGGCCAGCGGATCCGCTCGGCCTCCCAGCCATAGGCCTCCCTCGGATCGACGACGATCTCGGGCCACAGCGAACGGCAGCGATCGGGCCGCAGACCCT
>JAJUFW010000464.1 GCA_029263555.1 Alphaproteobacteria bacterium | reverse complement strand
GCGCCGTTCTGATCGTGCTGGCGCTCGTCCTGGCTTTCGGGCCCTGGGGGCCGCGGCCGCCGGATCCGGGCGAATACTACCGCTCCATCAACACGAACGCCGCCTCGCCGCCGCTCACCGGTTGGGACGACCCGCGTCTCCTGCGCCGCGCCGGCGAAAGCGACCTGGACTTCGCCGGGCGCCTGTCGGCCGAGCTTCGCGCCGCGATATGGTTCTGCGAGGACCCGCAGGGATCGCAGCTCTGGCTTTGGCCGGTCCTGGCCCGGCTCGGCCTCGTCGATGGCTCGAAGATCGGCGTCCTGACCGCGGCCGGGATCCGCTGCGGCATGTGCCACGCCTATGCCTATGTCGCCGACCGGGCGCTCCGCCAGGCCGGCATCGAGGCCGAGGCCTATGGCCTGAGCGGCCATGTCGTGACCCGGTTCACGGTCGACGGCGTCACCTATTATCTGGACCCCTCCTTCGGCGTGCCGCCGATCCGCGCGGACCAGCCGGGCCTGGAGCAGGTGCTGTTCGAAGCCTACAGCGTCCACGCCAATCTGGAGATCGCCCGCCAACTGGTCGGGATGTTCCTTTCGCCCGAAGACAACGCTCCCTATGTGGGCCAGCCCTTCCTAGATGGCTACGCCGCGAGCCAGGACCGCGTGCTCGAGGTCCAGCGGCTCATCGAATTTGCGCTTCTCGGGCTCGGCGTCGTCCTGGTCGTCGGGCCCTGGCTCAAGGCCTGGCGCCGGGCCGCGCCTTAAGGCCTTTCCCCATCAAAGGGTCGACTTCCCCAGTTTCCGCATCACCTGCTTCTCGCCCTCGAGGATCGCCATCGAGACAACGCCGAGCGCGACGATCAGCACGCCGTCGGCGAAGGCGATGGGGCGCGAGGCGAAGATGCGGTGCATGAACGGCAGATAGGTGAAGGCGAGCTGGGCGACGACCACGGTCGCGATCGCCATCAGCACCGGCGGCGTGCCGAGAGCGCCGCGCCAGGTGAAGGAGGTCATGTGCAGGTAGCGCACGTTGAAGAGGTAGAAGATCTCCAGAACCACGATCGTGTTCACGACCATGGTGCGCGCCGTTTCCAGGTCCAGCCCCCGGCCCCTGGCATAGAAGAAGACGGCAAGCGCGGCGGCGACGAAGAGCAGCGAGACGAAGACGATGCGCCAGAGGAGGAACGGCGACAAAAGTCCCGCGCCGGCCGGCCTTGGCGGCCGCTGCATGACGTTCGGCTCCGGCGGCTCGAACGCCAGGACGAGGCCGAGCGTGACCGTCAGGATCATGTTGATCCACAGGATCTGGACCGGCGACATCGGCATGGTGAAGTTGAACAGGATGGCCGCGATCACGGTCAGCGCCTCGCCCCCGTTCGTCGGCAGCGTCCAGGACAGAACCTTCCGGATATTGTCGTAGACGGTCCGGCCCTCGTGGACGGCGGCGACGATCGAGGCGAAATTGTCGTCCAGGAGGACCATCTGGGCCGCCTCCTTCGCCGCCTCCGTCCCCTTGTTGCCCATGGCGACGCCGACATCGGCCTGTTTCAGCGCCGGGGCGTCGTTCACCCCGTCCCCGGTCATGGCGACGATGGCCCCATGCGCCTGCAGGGCCCGCACGATGCGCAGCTTGTGCTCCGGACTGGTCCGGGCGAAGACGGCCGTCTCCATTACCGCCGGCCCGAACGCCTCGTCGTCGAGCTGGTCCAGCTCGCGCCCGGTGAGGACGTGCGGCGCTTCCGCCAGGCCGAGCTGCCGGGCGATCGCCCCGGCCGTGGCGGCGTGGTCGCCCGTGATCATCTTCACCTGGATTCCGGCCAAGCGGCATTCGGCGATGGCCGCCAGAGCCTCGTCCCGCGGGGGGTCGATGAAGCCGACGATGCCGAGGAAGAGCAAACCCTCCTCGACATCGTCGAAGGACAGGCGGTCGCCCGTGGCGACAGCCGGCCTCATGGCGAAACCCAGCACCCGCTCCCCTGCGGCGGCGGCGGCGGCGATTCGGGCGGCCCAGTAGGCGTGATCCACGGGCTCTGCCGTTCGGCCGTTGCCGGCCTGGAAGGCGCACATCCCGATCACCCGCTCGGGCGCGCCCTTGACCAGCAGGATCCGCCCACCGTCGGGCGCCCGGTTCAAGGTCGCCATGAACCGGTGCTGAGCATCGAAGGGGATGACGTCGATCCGGGGCCATTCGGCGCGGATCCGACCCGGGTCAGCCCCTGCCTTCCGCGCCAGGACCAGCAGCGCCCCCTCCATCGGATCGCCGACCACAGCCGGGCCGCCCCCCGTTTCCCGTAGACGCGCGTCGTTGCAGAGCGTTCCGGCAAGGATCAGCATATGCACCGGACCTTCCTGTCCCGGGGCATCCCAGGCCAACGTCCCCGGCCCGCCCGGGCTATCGCCTTCGCCGATCAGGGCCTCGTGTCCCGGAACGACCGCCCGCCTCGCCGTCATCTCATTGCGGGTTAGGGTCCCGGTCTTGTCGGTGCAGATGACCGAGGTCGCGCCCAGGGTCTCGACCGCGGCCAGCCGCCGGATGACCGCATTCCGCGCCGCCATCCGGCGGACGCCGATCGCAAGCGTGATCGTGATCACCGCGGGCAGCCCCTCCGGAACCAGCCCGACCGCCAGGGCGACCACGGCGATGAGGGCGTCCGGCCACGCATAATCGCGGAGGGTGACCGCGAACAGGAAGAGGAGCGCCGCGCCCAGGATGGCGAACAGGGTGAAGAGGCGGCCGAACCGGTCGATCTGGCGCAGAAGTGGGGTGGTCGTCTCGCGGACGCCGCCCAGGAGGGCGCTGATCCGGCCGATTTCGGTGCCGAGCCCGGTCGCCACCACGACGCCCTTGCCCTGACCGGCGGCGACCAGCGTACCCGAATAGGCCATGCAGGCGCGGTCGCCGAGAGCGGCTGTGGCAGGCACCGGATCCTCCCGCTTTGCCGCCGCGACCGATTCCCCGGTCAGAAGCGCCTCGTCGATCAGGAGCCCCCGCGTATGCAAGAGGCGCAGGTCGGCCGGCACACGGTCCCCCGCCTCCAGCTGCACGACATCCCCGG
>JAJUFW010000511.1 GCA_029263555.1 Alphaproteobacteria bacterium | reverse complement strand
GGACGCTCGTGCCGGAACTGGTGACGGCCCTGCGGCGCGAGGGCGCCGACGACATCCTGGTCGTCTGCGGCGGGGTGGTGCCGCCCCAGGACTACGACTTCCTGCTTTCCGCCGGCGTGTCCGCGATCTACGGTCCGGGCACCCATATCCCGACCGCCGCCCACGAGATCCTGCGCCTGCTGCGGGGCCGCCGGGCCGCCGCCTGACGGGGACGGGACCTCGCGGGGCCCTCCGCCTGGGGGCGAGGGGGAACGAGAACCGTCCTCGGCTCTTTTCATCGGGGGCCGTTGGGGCGAGGATCGGTGCTTCCCGCATCTCCTGCCGGCCCGTCCGGCACTCGGAACCAGGGCAGTCAAATCCGTGATCCCCTTCTCCGTCCTAGATCTTTCGCCCGTCGTCGAGGGCGCCACCCCGGCCGATGCGTTCCGCAACACGCTCGATCTCGCGCGCCATGCGGAGGCGTTCGGCTATCGCCGCTACTGGCTGGCCGAACACCACAACATGCAGGGGATCGCCAGCGCGGCGACCTCGGTCCTGATCGGCTATGTGGCCGGCGGGACCAGCACCATCCGGGTGGGATCCGGCGGCGTCATGCTGCCGAACCATGCGCCCCTCGTCATCGCCGAGCAGTTCGGCACGCTGGCCTCGCTCTATCCAGGCCGGATCGATCTCGGGCTCGGTCGCGCCCCGGGGACGGACATGCTGACCTCGCGGGCGCTGCGCCGGTCGCTCGACGCCAGCCCCGACGACTTTCCCCAGGACGTGATGGAGCTGATCGCCTATTTCGAGCCTCCCGAGCCGGGCCAGCGGATCATCGCGGTCCCGGGCGCGGGGCTGCGCGTGCCCATTTGGCTCCTGGGCTCAAGCCTGTTCAGCGCCCAGCTTGCCGCCGCGCTCGGCCTGCCGTTCGCCTTCGCCTCTCATTTCGCGCCTGAGGCCATGATGCAGGCGCTGGAGGTCTACCGGACCCGGTTTCGGCCGTCGGACCGGCTCGACCGTCCCTATGCCATGGTCGGCGTCAACATCATCGCGGCGGCGACCGATGCCGAGGCAAGGCGTCTTTTCACGACGCTGCAGCAGGCCTTTACCAATATCCGGCGGGGTCAGCGCGGCTTCCTGCAGCCGCCGATCGACGATATCGAAAGCTATTGGTCCCCGACGGAGAAGGCAGGGGTCGAGCAGGCGCTGGCCTGCTCCTTCGTCGGCTCGCCCGAGACCGTGAAGCGGGGCTTGCGCGATTTCATCGCCCGCACCAAGGCGGACGAACTGATGGTCGCAGGCCAGATCTACGACCACCGGGCCCGCGTGGAGTCGTATCGGATCGCGGCGGAGGTAAGGGACGAGCTTGCGCGCGAGGCCGGTGCGACGGACTGATCCGGCCCCCGGCGCCCGCCCGCGGACCCATTCCGGCAAAAGGGGAAATCCCATGACCGATCCCTTCCGTCGGCCCACCTTCGGACCGGCGCTGATCTACAAGGACCCGGCGGCCGCGCTCGACTGGCTGGAGGCGGCCTTCGGCTTCGAGTGCAGCATGGTGATCAGGGACGGGGCGGGCATGATCGTCCATGCCGAGCTGCGCTTCGGCGACGGCTACATCATGATCGGCCCGGAATGGACCTCGGAGGTGGCGAGCCCCGCTTCCATGGGCGGCCGGAACACCCAGTCGGTCCATGTTCTGCTGGAGGGCGACGTCGATGCGCATTGCGAACGGGCGCGTTCGGCCGGCGCCGTGATCCTGCAGGAACCCGAGGACCAGTTCTATGGCGACCGGGCCTATCGGGCGAAGGATCCGGAGGGACATCTCTGGAGTTTCGCCCGGCCGGTCCGGCGGATCACCCGCGAGGAAGCGGAACGGGCAAGCGGGCTTCAGATCGAAGGATGGCCGTGACGCGGGAAAATTTTCGGAGCGTGGGACAGGACGGTGTCGGAAACGCCGCCGTCCGTTCGTCCTCCGGGTCCTGTCAACTGGAGAAGACGAATGTCATCTGGACCCGATACCGTTCCCGCTTCCGTTTCCGATCGTGAGCTGGTGCTGACCCGGATCATCGACGCCCCGCGCGAGAAGGTCTACAGGGCCTGGACCGATCCCGAGCTGCTGAAGCAATGGTTCGCGCCCTTGCCCTATACGACCCCGGTCGCAGAGCTGGACGTCCGGCCGGGAGGCTCATGCCTGGTCGTCATGCGCGATCCAAACGGCAACGACCTGCCCAATCCCGGGGTCTATCTCGAGGTCGTCGAGAACGAGCGGCTGGTCCTGACGGACGCCTATGTCCGGGCGTGGGAGCCCTCGGGCAAGCCCTTCATGACCATCATCCTGACCTTCGAGGACGAAGGCGGCCGGACTCGCTATACGGCGCGGGTCAGGCACTGGACCGTCGAGGACCGGGAGGCTCATGAGAAGATGGGCTTCCACGAAGGCTGGGGGCAATGCGCCGACCAGCTTGCTGCCCTGGTCGCCCGGATCTGATTTGAGGCCCAGGGGCCGGGTCCCGGTGTCTGCCGAGCGCGCAGCGGGACCCGGCCCGCAATGCCGCGACCGGCCTTCCGGCGGGAACTGACCGGGCGGAAAGGTCGATGGCGCTTAGCCCGTTCCCGGGGCCTTCGTCCTGTTCTGGATCAGCCGCAGAAGGCTGCCGTCGGGGTCGATCAGAGCGGCCATCGTGCTACCCCACCCGTCCCGCCCCGGCGGGTGAAGACGCGGGAAACCCTGGTCGGCTTCCGCAATCCCTGCCGCCCTGCAGATGTCGTAGAACCCCGCCAGGTCGTCC
>JAJUFW010000433.1 GCA_029263555.1 Alphaproteobacteria bacterium | reverse complement strand
GTTCCGGCGGCCGGGCGAGGGCCGCCGAATGACGGGCGCGCGAAAGGGTCGGCCGGAGGGCGGCTCCCTGCGCCGGATCGGGGCGATGATCCTGCGCTACTGGTATCTCTTGCGGGGGTCGTGGCCGCGGCTTCTGGAACTGGCCTACTGGCCGACCATGCAGATGATCGTCTGGGGCCTGGTGACGGTCCATCTGATGCGGGACAGCAACTGGATCGCCCAGGCGGGCGGCGTCCTGATCTCGGCCGTGCTGCTGTGGGACGTCCTGTTCCGCGGCCAGCTCGGGCTCTCGGTATCGTTCCTGGAAGAGATGTGGAGCCGCAATCTCGGCCATCTCTTCGTAAGCCCCCTCAGACCCGCCGAATGGGTCGTCTCGCTGATGGCAATGAGCCTGGTGCGCACGCTCATTGGTGTCGTGCCCGCGGCGCTCCTGGCGATACCGCTCTTCGAGTTCAACGTCTTCACGCTGGGGCTGCCGCTGATCGTCTTCTTCGCCAACCTGCTGGTCACCGGCTGGTGGATGGGGCTCGTCATCACGGCCCTGATCCTGCGCTTCGGGCTGGGCGCAGAGGGGCTGGCCTGGGCCATCGTCTTCCTGTTCGCCCCGATCAGCGCCATCTACTACCCGGTCGACGTGCTGCCGGCCGCGATCCAGTGGGTCGCCTACGCCTTCCCGCCCGCCCATGTCTTCGAGGGCATGCGCACCCTTCTGTTCCAGGACCGGTTCGCGACCGGCCACCTGGTCGCGGCGGTCGCCCTGAACGCCCTCTATCTCGCCCTGTCGGGCCTTTTCTTCCTGGCCTATTTCCGCCACGCCCGCCGGCACGGATCGTTGTTGCAGCAGGGGGAGTGACGTTCCGCGAGAGGCCCGCATCTGAACAGCGAGGAGAGCCGACCGATGAAGCCAAGCCTCACCGTTCCGCTGCTGGCCGCCGCCGTCCTGGCCGGTTCGGGCGCGGCCGCCGCAACGCCGGTCGATCTTGAGCTGGTCCTGGCGGCGGACGGGTCCGGCTCCATCGACGAAGGGGAGATGCGGCTGCAGCGCCAGGGCTATGCCGACGCCGTGACCAACGCCCGGGTGCTGGACGCCATCCTTTCCGGCATCTACGGGCGCATCGCGATCGCCTATGTCGAATGGGGCGGGCCTCGCTCGCAGCACACGATCGTCGACTGGACGCTGATCGAGGACGAAGCCTCGGCCCGCGCCTTCGCCGAGGCGCTGACCGCCGCGCCCCGGGCGGCCGTGGGCTGGAATTCGATCAGCGGCGCGATCGATTATGCGGCGCGGCTGATCGAGGAGAACGACTATGAGGGGATCCGCCGCGTCATCGACGTCTCCGCCGACAGCAGCCACAGCGGCGGCCGGCCGGTGACCGCGGCCCGCGACGACGCGGTCGCGGCCGGAATCACGATCAACGGCCTGGTGGTCGCCTCGCGCGACGGCAGCATGCCGGGTCCGGACGCCCCGGCGCTGGAAGCCCATTTCCGGCGCGAGGTCATCGGCGGCCCGGGGGCCTTCGCCATGACCGCCGACGACCGGACCGGCTTTGCCCGCGCGATCCTGGAGAAGCTTCTGCTTGAGATCGCGGGATCGCCTCCGTCCGGGATCAGGTCGGCGTCCGTTCCGCCCGCGCCGGACCGCTGACCCCCGCCTCGGCGAAGGTGGCCATCCCGGTGTGGCAGTCGACCGCCGCCCGGACGACATTGATGGCGAGCGCCGCCCCCGAACCCTCGCCCAGCCGCATGCCGAGGTTGAGGATCGCGTCCCGGCCGAGCCGGTCGAGCAGCTTCTGATGCCCCGGCTCGGCCGAGACATGGGCCATGAGGCAATGGTCGATGGCCTTGCGGTCCATCGCCCATAGGACCGACGCGGCCGCCGTGCAGGCGAAGCCGTCCAGCAGGACCGGTGTCCGGGCAAGCCGGGCGGCGATGATCGCGCCGCAGATCGCGGCCAGTTCCAACCCGCCCAGGCAGCGCAGCACGTCGAGCGGATCCTTCATGAAGGGCCGATTCACCTCGATGCCGTCCTCGACCGCCCGGATCTTCCGCTCGATCCCCTCCGCATCGACCCCGGTGCCGGGCCCGACCCAGTCGGCGGCGGACCCGCCGAAGATCGCCGTGCAGATCGCCGCGGCCGAGGTCGTGTTGCCGATCCCCATCTCGCCCAGGCAGATCAGGTGCAACCCCGGTTCGACCGCCATCATGCCGTAGGCCATAGCCTGCAGGCAGGCCTCGTCGGACATCGCCGGCCCCCGGGTGAAGTCGTCGGTCGGGTTCTCCAGGTCCAGCTCATAGACCCGAAGGTCGCTGTCGGCGATCCGGCAGAGCTGGTTCACCGCAGCCCCGCCGTTCTGGAAGTTGGTCACCATCTGGGCGGTGACGTCGACCGGATAGGCCGAGACGCCCCGGGCCTTCGCCACGCCGTGATTGCCCGCGAAGATCGCGACGCGCGGATGCCTCATGTCGGGCGGGTGGCGGCCTTGCCAGCAGGCGACCCAGTAGGCGATGTCCTCAAGCCGGCCAAGCGCGCCCGCCGGCTTGGTGAGCTGGGTCTCGCGCAGGCGCGCCGCGGTCCCGGCTTCAAGATCCGGTCCCGGCAGCTTGCGGATCAGATCGCGGATCTCTTCGAAGGAAATGGCGGGAGAGGCTTCGGTCATCGGGTGCACCATCGGGAAGACGGGCCCCGTCTTGCCACGGAACACCCCCGCTGGTCAAAGCCGGCCGGGCCAGACGGCGCGATCGATCGCCGGGCGGAACGTTCCCGCTTGCCGCCCGCCGGCGCCCGCCCCATCCTCACCCGCACCATGAACGAGCGCATCGAGACGACGAGGGCGGGATCCCTCATCAGGATCTGGGGCCAGGATCTGGCGGCGGCGACGATCTTCCTGACCCGGGTGCCAATTCCCTGGCGGGGGGCGTGGCCGCCGGGGATCGAGAGCCGGAGCCAGCGCGCCTTTCCTCTGATCGGCGCCGCGATCGGCCTTGCGGGAGGCGCGGCCTATGCGCTCGCCGCCTGCCTCGGCCTGCCGCCCCTTCCGTCCGCCTTCCTGGCCGTCGCCGCCCAGACGGTCCTGACCGGCGGTTTCCACGAGGACGGGCTGGCCGATGTCGCGGACAGCGTCGGGGGGAGGAGCCGGCAACACCGCCTGGACATCATGCATGACAGCCGGATCGGCAGCTTCGGCACCCTTGCGCTGATCCTCGCGATCGGGCTGCGGGTCGCCGCGATCGCCTCGCTGGCCCACCCCGCGGCGGTGGCAGCGGCGCTGCTTGCCGCGGGCGCGGAGTCGCGCGG
>JAJUFW010000692.1 GCA_029263555.1 Alphaproteobacteria bacterium | reverse complement strand
GTACCGGTGGCGGCCGGCCTTTTCGGTCTCGCTCCCCGTCCGCTCCGGGCGACCGCCCTGCCCGAGCGCGTGCTCGTTCTGAACAACCGCCAGCTCGGCGAGAAGGTCGCGTGCGCCTATTTCGCCGACGGGCGCTACCAGAGCGACGGCCTCGCCGCGATCAACCATATCTTCCGCGACAAGCACAACGACCGGGAGACCGACATCGATCCCCGGCTGCTCGATCTCCTGTGGGCCGTGCAGCGGCGCCTGGCGCCCGGGGGTGAGCTCGAGGTGGTCTCCGGCTACCGTTCGCCCGAGACCAACGCGCGGCTGCGCCTGACCAATAGCGGCGTGGCGAAGAACAGCTTCCACATGTACGGCAAGGCGGTCGATCTGCGGATCCCCGACTGCCCGCTCTCGCAGCTGCATCGCCTGGCCCTGAAGCTCCAGGTCGGCGGCGTGGGCTACTATCCCCGCTCCAACTTCATCCATCTCGATACCGGCCCCATCCGGCGCTGGGCGCAGAACCGGCGGGCCTGACGGCCCGCTCCCGGGGCGCATCGGGACGATCGCCCTCCCCTTCGACCGGTTGACAAGGGCCCGAGCCCACGCGGATAAGCCGCTGACCTGCGTCGACGGTCGGAAAGCCGTCACGTGTCCGCTGTATCCTGCCGGGGTCGGGAGGCAGAGGCGGCCGTTCGCCTTCGCTCGATCCCACCTGTCCGGGTGACGCTCATGACCCATCTCGACGAGCTCGAAGCCGAAAGCATCTACATCCTGCGGGAAGCTTTCGCGAAGCTCGACAATATCGCCATCCTCTGGTCCCTGGGGAAGGACAGCAACGTCGTCCTGTGGCTGGTCCGCAAGGCCTTCTTCGGCCACGTCCCCTTCCCGGTCATGCATGTCGATACGGGCAAGAAGTTCAAGGAGATGTACGAGTTCCGCGACCGCTACGCGAAGGAGTGGGACCTCAAGTTCATCAAGGAGCCCTGCCCGCCGGTCGAGGAGATGGACCCGACCTTGCCGCCGGCCGCCCGCTCGGCCGCGCGCAAGACCGCGGGCCTCAAGGACGCCGTGGCCAAGCACGGATTTCGCGGCCTGATCGCCGGCATCCGCCGCGACGAGGAGGCGATCCGGGCCAAGGAACGCTATTTCAGCCCCCGGACCTCGGACAATAGCTGGAACCTCAAGGACCAGCCGCCCGAGTTCTGGAACCAGTACATGACGAGCTTCCCCGAAGGCGTGCATGTCCGGATCCACCCGATCCTGCACTGGACCGAGATCGACATCTGGCGCTACACCAAGCGCGAGGGAATCCCGCTGATCGACCTCTATTTCTCGAAGAACGGCAAGCGCTACCGCTCGCTGGGCGACCAGGACATCACCAGCCCGATCGAGAGCGAGGCCAGGACGATCGACGAGATCATCGAGGAGCTCGAGACGACGCGGATTCCCGAGCGTTCCGGCCGCGCCATGGACCACGAGGCCGAGGACGCGTTCGAGCGGCTGCGCGCCGCGGGCTATATGTGAGCGGACGGGCAAGCCATGACCAACGCCAACCCGTCCCGCCCAGTCCCGGCGCGTGAGTCCCGCCAGCTCAAGATCGTCATCGTCGGCCATGTCGACCACGGCAAGTCGACGCTGGTCGGCCGGCTCATCCACGAGACGGGCTCGCTGCCCGAAGGCCGGTTCGAGGCGCTCAAGGCCATGTCCGAACGGCGCGGCATGCCGTTCGAGTGGGCCTTC
>JAJUFW010000284.1 GCA_029263555.1 Alphaproteobacteria bacterium | reverse complement strand
TCAGCTGGATAGAGCGTTGCCCTCCGGAGGCAAAGGTCGCAGGTTCGAATCCTGCCGGGCCCGCCATTCTCCCCTTCGTACGGCCCGGCCCATTCCGGGCAGAGGGCTTCCGGTTCATTCCGGAGAGATGATTGCCCCTCTCTCTTGCGAATGGGTTCGGCTCCCATTCGACGCGGTCGATCTCTCTGTCGAAGATTCCGAGATCATGATCGAGGAAGCTGACGATCCAGACGTCGTCATCGACTTCCTGGATTCCGATGAGCTGACTTGAGCTGACCGGCGAAGACGGTGCCCAGGTCGATCTTGCCTTTTCCCGTACGGATGCGGCCGCAGCGCGTCACCCCTAGGGGGTTGATCGCGGAACGGGTAGTCGGGCTCGTCGGGCGGGCGATAGAGCCGGGCGGAAGGTGTATGGGCTTCGCCGGAGCCTCGTGGCCGAGACAGACGGCGCATCACCGATGCTAGAATGAGATGCCCGGGAGGGCCCGGTCACAATCTTGAGGTGACGCCAAATGCTGACGATCTGGGGACGCAAGACATCATCCAATGTCCAGGCGGTGATGTGGTGCATCGGCGAGTTGGGGCTTGCTCACATGCGCCACGATGTCGGACACCGGTACGGCGGCAACGATACGCCGGAGTTTCTGGCGATGAATCCCAACGGCCTGGTTCCCGTCCTGAAGGACGGGGACGGCGAGCCGCTTTGGGAGACAGGCGCCATTCTGCGCTATCTTGCCAGCCGCTACGGGAGCGCGCCCTTCTGGCCGAGCGACCTCCCGAGCCGGGCACAGGTCGACAAATGGGCCGAGTGGGCGAAGATCAACGTCGCGATAAACTTCAGCGTGCCGATCTTCTGGCGCGTCGTGCGGACGGCGCCCAGGGACCGGGACGAGGTTGCCATCCGAAATGCCGTAGAGGCCCTGGGCAGAATGCTCGACATCGCCGAGGCGCAATTGAGAGCGCATGCCTTTCTCGCCGGCGATGATTTCACCCTGGCCGACATCCAGTTCGGCCACATTCTCTACCGCTATTTCGACATCGCGATCGATCGCCCCGAGCACCCCGCGCTGCGGAGCTATTACGAGAGATTGACCGAACGCCCGGCCTTCCGGGAGCACGTCATGGTCTCGTACGAGGACCTCAGGGTATTGGATTAGAGCCCCCTGCGGCGGGAATCGCCAGCCGGGATGATGCCTATCGCCAAGCACAGTCCGCCAGCGTGGTGCGCCGCACGAAGATACAGGGTCTGTTGCACGGGCTCGCCCCATAGTGCTCGGCAAATTCATCGCGCGGCTCATTCCGGAGAGATGGTTGACATACACACTCTCTCGCGCGAGAGGGTTCGGCCTTGGCGAGGCCGCCCTTGCAACTGCGGAATCAGCATGCCGCGGATCTTCCGCTGCATGGGCCGGTCTCCAGCCCGTTCTCACGCAGAGCGGGAATCGTCCCGGAGATGCTGTCCGATGCTTCGGGTTCGGTTCGCTGCCGGCGAATGACGATCGCCCTATGCTTTCGGAGCTCGATTACCGGCGGGGGAACTGTGTCATGCCTGGCCGGTGACACCCTCGGGAGTGTCAATCGTTTTGCCGGGGCTGACTAGGTCGGCTAGATGGGCCGCATTGCTAAATTAAGGAGAGGCATGTGGCGCGGCCAGCGGATAGCTTGTCCGTTCCGCGCCGCATTCTCCGGGATCGTCGCCCCGACCTCGGCGGCGAGCGGGAAACGTTTCGGACATTAGAGCGGGGGGCGGCTTCGAACCGCAGCATCGTTCGTCCCGGTCCGCTTCTGGTGCAGGGCCTGCCGCGCAGAGCAGCAGCGGGGGCGTCGCGGATAGAACGGCCAGGAGCCCGATAGAGGGAAGCGGCCTCGCTCGGATCCCGCAGGAGGCGGCCGGACGGCAATGGTCTCTCTTGCCTTTTTGCCCGTCCCCGGCATGGCCCTTGCCCGACCGGACGACACATAACCTCAGGGAATACCCAACCCAGAATCCGTTTCTTGTTGAAAAGTGTCCGCCCTCATAACGTTGCTTCACGGCATCGCGTTAGGGAAGGCGGCGCGACTTGGCAGAAGCGGATTTCCTGGTCATCGGCGGCGGGCTTGTGGGGTGCGCGATTGCCTACGGGCTTGCCCGCGCAGGATGCAGCGTGCTCGTGCTGGACGGCGAAGACCGGGACATCCGCGCGTCCCGCGCCAACTACGGCATCGTCTGGGTGCAGGGCAAGGGCTTGGGCCTTCCCCCGTACCAGCGCTGGACACGCCTCAGCTCCGACACGTGGCCCGCCTTCGCCGCGGCGATCGAGGCCGAAAGCGACGTCGCCATCGACTACGAGCGGCCCGGGGGTTTGACCTTCTGCCTGGGCGCGGACGAGTTCGACGAGCGATCGGCCCAGGTCCGGACGATGCGGGAGGAGTTGGGCGAAGCGGAGCCCGACACCTGCATGCTGGACCGCCGGGACCTGCAGCACATGCTGCCGGGCACCCTGCTCGGGCCCCGGGTCAGTGGCGCCGTCTTCTGCTGGCGGGACGCCCATGTCAATCCGCTACTGCTGCTGAAGGCCCTGCAGGTGGCGATCGTCCGGAACGGCGGACGGATCCTGACCGGCCGGCCGGTCGACGGACTGATCGCCGGAAACGGGAGCTTCACGGCCGTCACGGGTTCCGACCGGCACCGGGGCAAGCAGGTCGTCATCGCCGCCGGCACGGCCGCCCCCGGGATCGCTCGGCATGTCGGCCTCAACGTTCCGGTACGTCCCCAGCGCGGGCAGATCCTCGTGACCGAAAGGCTGGCGCCGATCCTGCCCATGCCGACGGTGCCCATCCGGCAGACCGCGGAGGGCACGGTGCTCATCGGATCGACACAGGAAGAGGTGGGATTCGATACCGGCGCCACGGGCGAGGCCGCGGCAAGGATGGCCGCGCGCGCCATCGAGATCCTGCCGGCGCTGCGCGACGCCGTCGTGGTCCGGCAATGGGCCGGCCTGCGGGTCATGAGCCCCGACGTGGCGCCGATCTACGTGCAATCGGAACGGCATCCGGGCGCCTGGGCCGCGACCTGCCATTCGGGCGTGACGCTGGCGGCCGCCCATGCCCTCCATCTCGCCCCCGCCATCGCCCAAGGGGTGCTGCCGGACGAGCTTTCCTTCTTCCACCCGCGACGGTTCGATGTTTCGCAGGCTGCATGACGGCGCACAGCCGGACGCAACCGTCATGGTCGACGGCGTCCCGGTCCCCTGCTTTACGGGCGAGCCCGTGGCCGCCGTCCTGCTGCGGCTCGATTCGATGCATGCGCGCCGGACGCCCTCCGGCGCCCGGCGCGGCCCCCATTGCATGATCGGCGCCTGCTTCGACTGCCTGGTGATCGCCGACGGCGGCCCGTCGCGGCGCAGCTGCCTGCTGCCGGTGCGGGACGGCATGCAGATCACCCGGCATCCCGGCCGGCGGGCGCTCTGATGTCCGGGCGCGTCGACGTCCTCATCGTCGGGGCGGGCCCCGCCGGCATGAGCGCCGCGATTCGCCTGCGGGCGGGCGGCTGGACGGTCGCCGTGGTCGACGACCGGCCGGACCCGGGCGGGCAGATCTGGCGCAATGTCGAGGCCGCGGCCGCGGCGGGCCGCGCGGCGATCCTCGGGCCGAGCTACGCATCCGGCCGGGATCTGGTCGCCCGGTTCCGCGCAAGCGGCGCCGACTACCATCCGTCGACCGAGGTCTGGCGGATCGAACCCGGCTGGCGCGTCTCATGCCGGGGCGACGAAGGCTGCCGGATCATCCAGGCGGAGCACCTCGTGCTTGCCGGCGGCGCCCAGGAACGCCCGGCCCCGTTTCCCGGCTGGACGCTGCCCGGCGTGCTGACCGTCGGCGCCGCGCAGACGCTGCTGAAAAGCACGGGCGACATCCCGGCCGAACCGGTCTGGATCGCGGGATGCGGGCCGTTGCCGCTGCTCTACATGCAGCAGCTGATCGCCGCGGGCGGGAAGATCGCCGGCTATCTCAACACCGCCCCGATGCACAACGCGCTGAGGGGCCTCCGGCATCTGCCCGGCGCGCTTGCCGGTTGGCGGGACCTGGCCCAGGGTGCGGCCTGGATCGCCGCCCTGCGGCGGCGCCGGATCCCGACGGCCAGGATCCGCGCCTTGGAAGCCTTCGGCGCCGGTCGCCTGGAAGGCATCCGCTACGTCACCCTGACGGGACGCACCGTCTCGGCCGCGGCGTCGGTGCTGCTGGTCCACGAAGGGCTGACCCCTGCCCTTCATATGGCCCTGGCGCTCGGCTGCCGGGTCACCTGGGACGAGGGCCAGGCCTGCTTCGTGCCCCGGGTCGATCCCTGGGGAGCGACCGATGTCGACCGGCTGTACCTGGCAGGCGACATGGCCGGGATCGCCGGGGCGAAGGCCGCCGCGCTGTCCGGAACCATCGCCGCGATCGGCATCGACGCGAAGCTTCGCGGCCTGCCGGTCGATCGGGCCGAGGAAGAGGCCGGGCCGTTCATGATGGCCCGCGCCCGGGAACGCGCCGTCCGTCCCCTGCTGGACGCGCTCTATCGGCCCCGGCCCGGGCTGTTCGCCCCGCCCGACCACACCGTCATCTGCCGCTGCGAGGAGGTGACCGCGGGCGAGATCCGCGCCGCGAGCGCGATCGCCGCCGCGGGCCACAACGCGGTAAAGGGGCGGACCCGAGCCGGCATGGGCGCGTGCC
>JAJUFW010000522.1 GCA_029263555.1 Alphaproteobacteria bacterium | reverse complement strand
CGGTCGAGGAGCTCGACCGCGCCGCGGTCGAGCAGGAGGTCAAGGACTGCAGCGAGGATCTGGCCGACGCCAAGACCGATCACGAACGCGCCGCGGCGGCCCAGGCGCTTGCCGTCGCCCGGGCGAAGCTGGAGGCCCTGCGCGGCTGACCGGCGATCCCGCGGGACAAGCGGCGTCCCATAAGGTTCGGTTCTTCGAAGGGCGGCCGGTTTTCCGGCCGCCCTTTTCTTGACCGCGCGGCGGCGTTCGATAGCATTGACCCCGATCGGGATCGGTCTCTCTGCAGGGAAAGCTCAATCCAATGCCCGTCTTGCGTTCGCTTCTCTGGGTCGCCGCGAAGCAGCTGGCATCGGATCCGCGCGTCCGGCGGATGGCGATCGAGGCGGCGATCCGGGCCCGCCCGAAGGTGGAGGAGGCGGCGCGCCAGATCCGCGCGGCCGCCCGGGAGGCGTCGCCCCTCAACGAACCGGCGGCCTTCGCCCGCGCCGTCCGCGACCGCGTGATCCGGCGGGCACCGCCGCGCTGAACGGCCTGGGGGTGCGAAGGCCGCGCCCCGTCAGACCCCGCAGAGACGCCAGGGGCCCAGGTCCACATGGATGTGGTCGTGGTGGTCCCGGTCGTGGTTGGGGGTCAGGACGACGCTGAAGGTGCGGCAGGCGCCGCGAGCGACATCCTGCAGGAAATCCGACTTCGCGCCCGCGCCCCGCCAGTCGCGCTTGACGTTGACGATGGTCCCGTCCAGCAGCTCGAATGCGCCGATGTCGACGGCAAGCCCGCGTGCATGCTCCGACAGCCTTCCACCGCCGGACCGGTTCCGGCACGCATAGGCCCCCATGTGATGGATGCGCGCGACATGCTGGCCGAAATAGCGCATGGCCATGGGCTGCACGACCTCGCGCTCGAAGCTGTTCAGCGCCAGCGCGGTCTGGCAGCCCATCATCACGGGCGAATTCATCGCCGCGGTCGATTCGATCAGCGAGATCGCGGTGTCGATGCCGCAGCCGTTGCCGTTCCGGAAATCCTCCAGCCGGTTGAAGGCGATGCCCCGGTCGAGGAGCGCGGAGACGCAGGCCGGCCCCGACAGCAGTACCTCCGCGGATGGCGGACCGGGCGGCGTGACCGTCCGGTCGGAGCCGCAGGCCGCAAGCAGGGCGGCAAGCGCCAGGGATGCGACGGCGCGGAGGCCCTTGATCCTCGGCATCCCGGTCATCGGCGCGTCGGGGCGCTTGGGGAGGGGGAGAAGAGATGCGCGAAGCCGGCGATGACCTGGCGGTAGACGTCGCGCTTGAAGGGCACGATCGCCTTCAGGACCTCCTCCGCCTTGGCCCATCGCCATTCCTCGAATTCGTCGTCCACCGCCGCTTCCAGGTCGATCTCCCGGTCCTCGCCCAGGAAGCGGAGCGCGAACCATTTCTGCTCCTGGCCCCGGTACCGGCCGCCCCAGACCTTGCCGATCAGGTCATCCGGCAGGTCGTAGCGCAGCCACCCCTCCAACTCCCCGACGATCTCGGCATTGTCGGTGCCGGTTTCCTCCTTCAGCTCCCGCAGGGCCGCGGCCCGGGGCTCCTCGCCCTCGTCGATTCCGCCCTGGGGCATCTGCCAGCCATCGGGCGTATCCCTGCGCCGGGCGACGAAGATCCGGCCGTCCCGGTTGATCAGGACGACGCCGACGCAGGGCCGGTAGGGCAGGCTGTCCTTCGCCGACATCACGACTGGCCCTGCCGGAGGGCGGCGATCGCCGTGATCGGGGCCAGCGCAATGCCCTTCGCCTCAAGCGTCGGAATCCAGGCGGCGATCCTCTCGAAGGATACGGGATAGGGATAGGCAAGACCGACTGCATAGCCGCGCTCGAGCGCCAGCTGCTCCAGCTCGCGCAGGCGCATGTCGATGGCGTCGCGGGAGGCGATGTCATCGATGAAGCGGTCGTTGGCGGCGCTCGGCAGCCCGATCTCCTCCGCGATGCGGGACCCCAGGCTGGCCGCCGCCGTGCGGCTGTCGAGGAACATGAGGCCCCTTTGGTTCAGCGTCTCCAGGACCGGACGCAAGGCTTCCGGGACGGTGGTGAAGCGCGACCCCATGGCGTTCACGACGCCCACATAGCCTCTCGCCCGTCCAAGCGCCCATTCCAGGCGCTCGCGGTTGACCGGGGCGTCGAGCGAGGTCAGCAGGGTGTGCGGGCCGGGATCGTTGCGCGGGTAGCCGACCGGCTCCATCGGAACCATGAGCAGGGTTTCGTGTCCGGCTGCGCGGGCCTGCGGCAGCCAGACGTCGAGGTTCCGGGCATGTGCGGCGAAGGCCAGCGAGACGGCGCCGGGCAGGCCCTGGATGGCGGCCTCCGTCGCCGCGCCGGACTGGCCGAGATCGGTGACGACGATGGCGATCCGCGGGCGGTCGTCCGCGCTGGGGAAGGGGCGGGCATATTCCTGCCAAGGCCGCCGCCCGTCGGGGGCGATGCGCGGCAGCGGACCCGACGCGCTCGATTCGGCAAGGGCCGGGTCGGGTGCGCCCGGCCGCCCGACCGGCGGCAGCGCGTCCTCGAGAGGTTCGACCGGGGCCGGGGCGCTTGCGGCGGCCGGGCCGGGGGATGGCGCAGCCTCTCCGCTCGCGGCCTCGTCCGCCGGCATCGCTTCCTCGGCCGGTTCCGGGGCGGGGGCAGGCGCAGCCGCCTCCTCGTCGCTCGTCTCCGCCGTCATCGCTTCGTCGGAGGGTTCGGCAGCCGGCG
>JAJUFW010000482.1 GCA_029263555.1 Alphaproteobacteria bacterium | reverse complement strand
CGACGATCCCGTCGGCCCGAAGCGCCTCCATGAGTGGGATCGCCATCCGCCCGTCCTCGCCCCACAGCACGCCGATCTCCCAGGGCCGCTGGAAGCCCCGCATCACCGGGGTGAAGCTGTGCATCGAAATGATGGCCGGCGATATGCCGCGGGCAAGGAAGCCCTCGATCGTCCGCTCGATCGCCCGGTGATAGGGATGAAAGAACGCCTCGGCCCGGGCGGCCGCGTCATCGGCCGTCAGCTTGCGGTTGCCGGGAACCACCACGCCGTCGCTGATCGTGCAGATCGACGTCGGGTCGTCGAGCGAGCGGTTCGGATCCAGGAGAAGCCGCGAATAGGAATGGATCAGCGCCGGGGCGTCGAGAAGCGCCGCCAGGCGGTGGGTCATCCACTCGACGCCGATGTCGTAGGCGATGTGCATGTCCAGCGCCGCGTCTCCCAGCCCCAGCCGGCCCAGCGACTTCGGGAAGGCCCGCCCGGCATGATCGGCAAGCAGGAGCGCCGGCGCCCGCCCGGAGGGATTGGCGACGGTGAAGGGCGGCGGGTCCTCCGGGCCGAGCAGCGGAAGACGGGCCTGGCCGTCGGGATCGGCCACGGAAGCAGGTACGGAAAGTGCGGTCATGACCGGGCATCATAGCCGAATCCCGGCGATCGCCAACTGCCGCTTCCCATCGCTGCGGCGCAGGGCGGCATTTCCGGAATAGAGCGATCCGACAGTTCAACCATTCCACGACCAAGGCTAGAGTGGCCGTCATCATGTCCGAAATGCAGCCCAATCTCACCGTGTCCTCCGCCCTCGCCCAGAGCGGCGTCGCGCGTCACGCTTTCGTCGCCCTGGTCGCCGGGGCCCTTGCCATTGGGCTCTCCCCGATCTTCGTGCGCGCCGTGCTGGCCGAGGTCGGGCCGACCGCCATCGCCTTCTGGCGTACGGCGCTCGCGGTGCCGCTGCTCTGGCTGTGGCTGATGATCGAGCCGGCGCCGGCCCCGTCCTCCAACGGCCGGCCGACTTCCTGGCGGGACTATGCCACCCTTCTCCTGGCCGGCGTCTGCTTCGCCGGCGATCTCGTGCTCTGGCACCTGTCGATCCGGCACACGACGATCGCCAACTCCACCCTGCTGGCGAATTTCGCACCGATCTTTGTGGCACTGGCCTCGTTCCTGCTGTTCGGGGAGAAGTTCAGCCGCACCTTCGTGGGCGGGCTGGTCCTGGCCGTCGGCGGGGCGGCCCTGCTGATGGCGGACAGCGTCTCGGTGAGTACGGATCACCTTTTCGGCGACGCTCTCGGGCTGGGCGCGGCCCTGTTCTACGGATCCTACATCATGACGATCGGCCGTCTCCGAGCACGGTTCACGACGGCCCGCATCATGACCTGGACGGCGATCTGCACCTCGGTCCTTGTCCTGCCGGCGGCCTATCTGTCCGGCGAAAGCATCATACCCGCGACGCTCTTCGGCTGGTCAATGCTGCTGGGCCTCGCCGTGGTCACCCAGTTCGGCGGCCAGAGCCTGATCGCCTATGCGCTTGCGCATCTCCCCGCCTCGTTCTCGAGCGTCAGCCTGCTGATCCAGCCGGTGGCGGCCGCCGTTCTGGCCTGGGCCGTGTTCGCCGAGCCGCTGGGGCCGGTTCAGATCGTCGGAGGAACCGTGGTGCTGGCCGGCATCATGCTGGCGCGGCGCGGCAGCCGGGCGAAACCCGCCGCCGGAAGCACGGGAGCCGCGTAGGCACGCGCCGCCGGTCGCCGGGCCCGACCGGCCCCGGGACGGCGAATTGCCTTTAGTCGACGCCCAGATGCGCCTTCACCGCTGGCAGGCCCGGCTCGCCCCCGATCGTGTTCACGCCCTGGAGCCACGGGTCCAGCACGTCCGGGTGCTGCGCAAGCCAGGCGGCGGCCGCCTCCGTTCCGTCCCTGCCCTCGTCCAGGATCATGGCCATGATCTCGTTCTCCATGTCGACGGAGAAGCGGAGCTGCTGCAGCAGCCGGCCGATGTTGGGGCACTCCTCCGAATAGCCGGTGCGGGTCACCGTATTGACGGTCGTGCTGCCGTAGTTCGGCCCGAAATAGGCGTCGCCGCCGCTGAGATAGGTGATTTCGTGCGCGGTGTTCATCGGGTGCGGCTCCCAGGCCAGGAACACGACCCATTCGTCCCGCCGCTCGGCGCGCTCCACCTGGCTCAGCATCCCCTGCTCGCTCGATTCGACGAGCGTCCAGTCGCCGAGGCCGAAATCGCCGGCCTGGATCATCGCAGCGATATGCTGGTTCGCCGGCGCGCCGGGCTCGATGCCGTAGATCGTCCGCTCGAACCGGTCGGCATGTTCGGCCAGGTGTGAGAAGTCGGTGACGCCGGCCTCGGCGACGTAGTCCGGCACGGCCAGGGTGAACTTGGCGTTCTCCAGGTTCGGCCCGACGATGTCGATCGTGCCTTCGGCCTTCAACGGTTCGACGAAGCCGGTCTGGGCCGGCATCCAGTTGCCGAGGAACACGTCGATTTGGCCGTTCGCAAGGCTCTGGAAGGTGATCGGCACCGCGATCGTCTCGACCTGCTGCTCGTATCCCAGCCCCTCCAGCAGCGTGCCGAAGACCGCGTTGGTTGAGGTGATGTCGGTCCAGCCGGGGTCCGACATGCGGATCAGGCGGCAGGCGTCGTCCTGAGCCGCCGTCCCGCCGCCGATGCCGGCGACGCCGGCGATCGGCAGGAGGGCGGCGATGAGGCGATGGAATGGTGCCATGTCTTTCTCCCTGTTCTGTCGGTTATCGGTTCACGGGCGGGAAGCGCGCCGACGCCTCCAGGTCGTCGAGATCGATCGTGTTGCGCATGTACTGGATGCTTGCATCCTGGAACTGCTGGAATTCCCAGGCGCTCCAGCCGCCCGAGCACGCCGTTTCCCAGATCATGAGACTGCGGCTCTGGCTCTACAGCACCTCCCGG
>JAJUFW010000497.1 GCA_029263555.1 Alphaproteobacteria bacterium | reverse complement strand
GCGACCAGGTGGCGAAGGGCGACGGCGTCGGTCTTCTGGCCGGCGACGAAGGGCGCATCGCCGAGATCGACGACATCCTGGACGCGATCTGCCGGCGCCGATACTTCATGGGCCCGCTCGGCAACGGCAACAGGACGAAGCTCGCCGTCAACCTGATCCTCGGGCTCAACCGCACTGCCCTGGCCGAGGGTCTGGTCTTCGCCGAACGTCTGGGCCTGCCGCTGGACGCCTTCCTGGATGTGGCGCGCGGTTCTGCGGCCTATTCGCAGGTGATGGACGTCAAAGGCGACAAGATGGTTGCCGGCGACTTCGCCCCGCACGGCAAAATCGCCCAGTCCCGCAAGGACTTCTCGCTGATCCTGGGAATGGCCCTGCAGGCCGGGCAGCGCCTGCCGCTCGCCTCCGTCTACGCCGAGCTCATGCAGGGCTGCATCGAGCACGGCGAAGGCGAGTGGGACAATGCGGCCGTGATCGAAGAGATCCGTCGGAGACGGGAGCGATGACGCGACCACGGATCGCCTTATGTCCGGACATAGTCGAAACGGGAGTTCTGTCCCGGCATCGCGGAATCCCGCGTCGGCCGGGACCGGGTGGAGAGGCCTGAGCGTGAGGCGTCGCGCAGTGAGGCACCTTTCTGCAACCTTCTAGCGCGGGAGAACCGGAATGGCAGATGTGAAGGCGATCGACGTTCATGCTCACATCCTCACCGAGGAGACGATGGGCATCCTGCGACGGGAAGTGCCGCAGTACCGGCTGGAGCTGCGCGACGTGGAGGGCGATTTCGGCACGCTCGACATGGGCAGCCAGTCCTATCCCATGTTCCCGCGCGGCGGCTGGGATCTGGAGCGCCGCTTCCGGGACATGGAAAAGGCGGGTTTCGACCTTCAGGTGCTGTCCGTGCTTCCGCAGACGGTGGCCTATGAGGAGGAACCGGCAATCGCGCTCGCGCTCTCCCAGATCCAGAACGAGCAGATCGCGTCGCTCGTGCGACAGCACCCCGACCGCTTCCTCGGCCTCGGCACGCTGCCCCTGCAGTCGCCGGAGGAGTCCGTGCGGGAGCTTCGCCGCTGCATGGGCGAGCTTGGGCTGCGTGGCGTGATGATCGGCTCCAACGTCCGGGGCCGCAATTTCGACGATCCTGCGCTGGAGCCCGTCTGGGCCGCCGCCGCGGAGCTGGACGCCTTCATCTTCATCCATCCGACGATGACCGCGGCGGGCGACCGGCTGAAGGATTATTATCTCCGCAACTTCATCGGCAACCCGCTGGATACGACGATCGCGGCGGCGACGCTGGTCTTCGCAGGCGTGCTGGAGCGCCATCCGACGCTGAAGTTCTACCTGTCGCATGGCGGCGGATTCATTCCCTACCAGATGCACCGCTTCATCCATGGCTGGGGCGAACGGGCGGAGGCCAAGAAGACGCTGAAGGTCTCGCCGGAAGCGTCATTCGGCCGGCTGCTCTTCGACACCATTCTTCATGGGCGCAACCCCCTGGAGTTCCTGATCGGCGCGGCGGGCGCCGAGCGTGTGCTGCTGGGATCCGACTACCCGTACGACATGGGCCAATACGACAGCGTAGACCTCATCGGCACGCTGTCGATCCCGGATGAGGAGAAGTCGAAGGTTCTTTCCGGCAATGCCCGCAGGCTCCTGAAGATCGGTTGACACTCCGGCCGAAGGCCGCCTTAGCTGGGCTGAACGATCGGGATGGCGCAGTGGCCTGCCCGGGCCTGATCGAGGCCTCGCGCCGGCCCTGCCCTTCCCCGGCGTTCACCATCGGGGCACCGGAAGTCCCGATGCGGCCGGAGCACGTTTGGATCCTTGGCGAGCGTATCATGTCGAAGACCCCAGCTGATCTGGAGCCCGTGGGACGGGAGTCCTCCTTCGAGTCCGAGACGCGGTCGCGTCCGCGCTATCTGGAGATCAAGGAGGCGCTCATCGCCGACATCAAAGCCGGCGTCCATCCCATCGGAAGCCTGCTTCCGACGGAGCATGAGCTGTGCAGCCGCTTCCAGGTCAGCCGCTTCACCGTCCGCCAGGCATTGAAGGGGTTGCAGGACGCCGGGTTGATCGAGCGGCGCTCGGGCGTCGGCAGCATGGTCGTGGCCGACGAGCCGCGCGAGGCATTCGTGCAGTCGCTGACGTCCATGACCGAACTGCTGCGCTATCCGTCGGAAACCTACCGCACCGACCTCTCGCGGCAGCTGATCCGCGCTTCGCCGGAGCAGGCCCATCTGCTTCTCTGCAGCCCCGGCGAGGAATGGGTGAGGGTCCAGGGCGTCCGGCGTGCCCGCGGCTCCAAGCTGCCGTTCTCGTGGTCCGACATCTATGTGCGGCCGCACCTCGCCAAGGTCTTCGACATCCCCAATCCGAAAGGCGAGCCGGTCTTCCGGCAGCTCGAGCAGCACCTCGATCAGCGGATCGGCCATGCGCATGTCGAGATCTTCGCCGGTCAGATCGCCAAGGAGCTCGCAGGCCCCATGCAGATCGAAGAAGGGACGCCGGCGCTCAACATGATCCGCCGCTATTCCGGCCATGACGGCAAGATCTTTCTTGTGACCTACACCGTCCACCCCGCCAACCGCTTCATCTTCACGATGGATCTGGAGAGGCGAAAGGAACCCGCCTAGGAGACGTCATGCGAATACGAGCCCTGACGCCGATCGCGATCCGCCTGCCGCTGACCAAGCCGATCAGGATGGCGGGGGTCACGATAGCCAGGGCCGAAAATCTGCTGGTCCGCGTCGAGGCCGATGATGGCACGGTCGGCTGGGGAGAGGCCGCCTCCGCCCCCTCCATGACCGGCGAGACCGCACCCGGCATGTATGCGGCCATCGACTACATGCGCGGTC
>JAJUFW010000325.1 GCA_029263555.1 Alphaproteobacteria bacterium | reverse complement strand
GGCGTTCGCCCGGCGGTTGAGTGGCATGATCTATGGCAACGCAGCCGCCAGATCGGCCATCGACATGGCGGTGCACGATCTCCTGGCCAAGCGCCGAGGCGTTCCCCTGGCCGAGCTTCTCGGCGGGATAAGGCGGCCGCGAACGCCGGTCCTGTGGATGCTGGCGGCGGGTCGTCTGGACGCCGATATCGCCGAGGCCAGGGTCAAGGCCGGGGAAGGCTTCCTCGCCTACAAGGTCAAGGTCGGCGTCAAGGCGCCGGACGCCGGATACGCCCGCGATCTGGAAAGGGCCGGCGAGATCCGCCGCGCACTCGGCGGCGAGGTGCGTATCTCCGCCGACGCCAACGGGGGATATGGACGCGAGGAGGCCATCGCCTTCGCCTGCGGCGCCCGCGCGGCCGGTCTCGACTTCTTCGAACAGCCGGTAGGCGGCGATGATCTCGAAGCGATGCAGGCTGTCGTCGACAGTACCGACATTCCGATCGGCGCCGATGAAGGCATTCACTCGATCCGCGACCTGGAGCGCCACCACGAGATGAAGGCGGCCCATGGCGGCAGCCTGAAGATTCTGAAGCTGGGCGGGCTGCGGGAGGTGATGAAGGCGGGGGCGCGCGCCGAAACGCTCGGCATGCAGGTGAACCTTGCCGGCAAGACGGCAGAATCCAGCATCGCCAGCGCGGCCGTCGCCCATCTTGCCGCTACGCTGCCGCAGGTGAACTGGGACGTCAGCGTCACCAACCAGTATCTCGCCGCGGACATCGTCCGCAATCCGGTCCGCATCCGGGACGGCCACATCCTGCCGCCCGAAGGCCCCGGCCTCGGCATCGAGGTCGACGAGGACCTGGTCGGCCGCTTCGCTTATCGCCCGCTCGCGGGTTAGACGGCAGCCTCACGGGTGAGCATTCGCGTCCGGTTTCAGGCGCGACGGATGCGATTGCGCGAACGCGTCGACTTCGGCCAGGGCGTCCGCGAGCCCTCGCACGTGGGGATAAGGGTCGAGGGGGACTGCGAACAGCTCGGCGCCGGCGACGTGGCTTCCCACGGCGATGTCCGCGATACCGACCCTCTCGCCGAAGGCGAAGGGCGCCGGGGGTCTTCGGGAAAGAAGCCGCTCGAAGGTTCCGAGCCCTTCGGCCAGCCAGTGCCGGCCCCAGGCCTCGATCCCGTCATGGCCGAGGGACAGCCGCTCGCTCAAATAGCGGCGGACCCGCGGCACGATCAGGGGATGGGCATCGGCGATCGTCGCCAGCGCCATGGAGCGCGCCGCGGCCCGTTCCCTCGGATCGGCCGGGAGAAGCGGCACCTCGGGGCGCGTTTCCTCGAGATATTCGAGGATCGCCAGCGACTGCGCCAGCGTGGTCCCGTCGATCTCCAGGACGGGCACGGCCCGGAGGGCCGTCACCTGCGCGAACTCGTCCGACAGTTGTGCCCCGGCGAGGAGGTCGACCGATCTTTCCTCGAAGTGCAGCCCCTTCAGACGAAGCGCGACACGGACCCGATACGAAGCCAGTGAACGCCAGAAGCCATAGAGGCGGATCTCGGCCATCTCTGTCCCTCCCTCCTTGTACGGGGAAGAGGATTTCAGCCCCTTCCGCTGGATGGCGAAGCTGGCGACCGCGTGGCGTTCCGGTACCAGTCCGCGATTTCGGCGCCGGTCATCACCGCGACCCCGTCATGCCCGACGATGTAGTCGAGGAGTTCCTCGAAGTACCGGATCCGGTGCGGCACGCCGGTCAGGTAGGGATGCGTCGAGATCGCCATCACGCGGACATTCTCCGTCCCTTCCTGGTAGAGACGGTCGAACTGGTCGATGCAGCGCTTCTTGAAGCCGTCGGACGGCTGGTGCTGCACCGCGTGGAGGACGATGTCGTTGGTCTCCACCGTATAGGGGACGGACAGGATCGCCCCGTGCTTCGTCTTGATCTCGCAGGGCAGATCGTCGATCACCCAATTGGCCACGTATTCGATGCCGGCTTCGGCCAGAAGGTCGAGCGTTTCCTCGGTCTCGGTCAAGCCCGGGCTTTCCCAGCCGACCGGCGGCCTGCCGGCGAACGCCTCGATCGTCGAGACCGTATCGGCGATGGCGCGCCGCTGATCCTCCAGGTGGTGCATGGGCCGCTGCACGAAGCCATGGCCCATGAACTCCCAGTCGGCATCCCGTGCGGCCGCCGCCACCCGGGGATAGCTGTTGCAGACATTGCCGTTGACCGCGAACGTCGCCCGGATGCCGCGCTTCTGGAGGGCGGCAAGCAGCCGCCAAAAGCCGACGCGCATGCCGTATTCGTGCCAGGCCCAATTGGGCAGGTCGGGCAGCAGCGGCTGGCCCATCGGCGCAGGCAGGACCGTGCGCGGCATCGGCCGCTCGATCGACCATTCCTCCACATTAACGATGACCCAGACCGCGACCCGGGCATCCCCCGGCAGCCTCAGCCGGGGCCGGTCGACGAACGCCTGATAGGGAACTCTCGCGCTCAACGGCGTCAAAGTACCGGACTGGCTCAAGATGGTCTCCTCCTTATCCCGGACGCGGCCGACGGCAAACCGTTGCCGCCGCCGTCGATCACGTCGAAGGGCCGGCCGGACGACGTACCGGCCGGCCCGATGCCCCCCCCGGTCAGCGCGAAAGCCCGAGCAGCGCCATCGCCGTTCCGCCCGCGACCTTGGCGATCTCGTCCTTCGAGAACGACGGCACGCTCAGGACATGCTGGACCGGGTCGTAGTCCGCCATGTCGTAGGGATAGTCGGTGCCCATCACGATCCTGTCGGCACCGTAGACCCTGACGAGGTATTCGAGCTGGTGCGGCGTGAAGACGACGCTGTCGAAATAGATCCGGCGCAGATATTCGGTCGGCGGCCTGGACAAGCCCGCATTCGAATCCTTGCGCGCACCCCAGGCATGGTCGATGCGGCCGGAATAGGCCGGCAGGAATCCGCCGCCGTGCACGGCCAGGATCTTCAGGTCGGGATGCCGCTCCAGCACGCCGTCGAAGATCAGGAAATGCAGCGCGACGGTCGTCTCCAGCGGATTGCCGATGACGTTGCTGAAGTAGAACCGCGTGAAGCGCCGCCCCTCGGTGAAGCCGTTGGGGTGGATCATCACCAGGGCGCCAAGCTCTTCCGCCTTCTTCCAGAAGGGCTCCAGCTCGGGGTCCGAAAGCTCGTTGCCGTTCACATTGGTCAGGACCTGCACGCCCTTGAGCTTCAGGTCGCGCACCGCACGTTCCAGCTCGACGACCGCCTGCCCAGGGTCCTGGAGCGGCACGGTGCCCAAACCGGCGAAGCGATCCGGGCGTTGGTCGACGAAGGCGGCGATCCCGTCATTGACCATCCGCGAGGCCGTGACCGCATGGTCGACGGGCACGTTGTAGTAGCACTGGAACGGCGGCGGAGCGACGACCTGGAAATCGATCCCGAGCTTGTCCAGAACCTGGAGCCGGTCGGCCAGGTCGGTCATCGCGATCCTGCGATCCTGATCCTGGCGCTGGTTGATCGCCTTCGTCTCCTCGTCGGCGTACTTCACCATCGCGATGTCGCCGACGTTCTGGTAGGGCGCGACATAGGCGGCGGCCTCGGGAACGGCAACATGGGAGTGGATGTCGACGGTCGTCGTGTCGAGGGCGGTGCGCTTCGGGGACGTCGGACGGGCGGCGGTCGGGCCATAACGGTTGAGGCCTTCGCCGAGGCTCACCGCATCGATCGTCGTATGGGTCATTCGTGTCGGTCCTTGTTGATCTCGCTGCCACCGATGCCGGGCGATACCTGGCCGATGGTCGGAACGCCGCGCGGGCGCGAAGAGGCGGGAAGGACCGCGGCCGTCTAGTCGGGCCGCGGTCATGCCCTGATGATCACATGTTCTCTTCTTTCCACTGCGCCACCTCGGCGGCGACCTCGGCCCGGTCGAAGTCGTTGGCCGCGGCGATGAAGGAGTCGTCGAGGAAGGTCGCCGGGTCGATCTCCTGCGGGATTTCGCCCAGCTTCACCATCGGCCCCTGCACCTTCTTCCAGACTTCCGGCTGCAGGTCACCGAGACGCTCGGTGATCGAATAGTTCATCGGGATCGAGGCATCGAGAAACTCGCGGCCGAACGTCTCGTTCTCCCACTCCTCGGGCACCGCCCGCTTGCACATCTCCGCAAGCACGTCTGGATCGACGTTCGCGACCTCCATCCCCTTGGACCAGGCACGGAAGAAGCCGGTCAGCGGCTCGCGCAGCTCCTCGATC
>JAJUFW010000552.1 GCA_029263555.1 Alphaproteobacteria bacterium | reverse complement strand
GTGGCCGCCTGCCTGGACGCATCGGGCGAACTGCTGGAGCTCCTGGAAGCCTGAACGCAGGGGCCGGAGCGCGGAACGCCTGCCTGAATCAGTCCACGACCAGCTTGACCCGGCTGCCCGGCGCCAGGGTCACGGGCGCATCCAGCCCGTTCAATGCCAGAAACCGCGCCATCGGGTCGTCGTCGAACGGCATCCGCCGGGCGAGGGATTCGACCGTGTCGCCGCGCCGAACCGTGACGGTTTCGATCCGCATCGGCCGGAACGCCCTCTCCTCGGTCCGGTCGAGCGAGCGGAAGCTGTAGGTGGCGCGCTGCAACGGAACGGCCAGCCGCTCCGTCGTCCCGGGCCGGGTGATGAACAGGAAACGGGCGAAGGTGGAGGGCGTGGCCTCGATCGCCACCAGCCGGACGTCCCGTGCGCCGTTGGGCGTGCGCAACCGGACGGTGCCGGTCGCCGCCGAATGGCCGTTGACGTCGATGGCCTCCAGACGGTCCAGCCGGATGCCGGTCGCCCAGACCCGGGTGAGATAGGTGCCGGCCGAGACGGACCGGTCGTGCGGCTTGGTGTCGAAGAGGATGCGGCTGCCGGCCGGGCCGACGCCGATTACGGTGTTTTCTTCCTGCCGAAGCTCGAATTCTTCCGGAGCGTCCCACCGGATGCCGAGCGTCGCGTCGCCGTAGCGCTGCCCGCGCAGCCGTCCCCCGCGCGGCCCGTAGGCAAGGCCGTCGATCATCGCGAGATGTTCTTCTTCCCGCCGGACGCCAGTCGGGGCCGCGCTGCCGGCGATGCGCATGGCCTGGGCCGCCCGATCCGAGGTCCGGGGATGGGTGGAGAAGAACGCGACCTGCCTGCGCTCGCCCGAAAGCCGGCTGCGTAGCCGGTCGTTCCGGTCCATCTGCTGCAGGAAGCTGACCATGGCCCCTGGATCGTATCCCGCGGCGGAAAGGTAGCCGATCCCGACGGCATCCGCCTCGCTTTCCTGGTCGCGGCTGTAGGCGCTGAGATAGGCCTGGGCGCCTAGCCCGGCCAGCTGCGCCGTATGGCCGCCGGTCAGCACGCCGACCAGGCCGATGCCGAGCTGGGCCAGGGTCGACTGGCTGTAGCGCTCCGCCGAATGACGGGCGGTGACGTGGCTGATCTCATGGGCGAGGACGCCGGCCAGCTCCGCCTCGCTGTTGGCAAGAGCGAGAAGGCCGCGGGTGACGTAGACATATCCGCCCGGCAGCGCGAAGGCGTTCACGAGCTCCGTGTCCAGCACGGTGAAGGTGAACGGAATGTCGGGCCGGCCCGTCTGCGCCGCCAGGCGCTGGCCGATCCGGTCGACATAGGCGGCAAGCTCGGGGTCGCCGTGGACGCCGCCGAAGGTGAGGACGACTTCCGGGTTCTGCCGGGCGCCGATCCGCGCTTCCTCCGCCGGGGAGATCAAGGACAGCTGGTGACGCCCGATGGCGGGGTTCCCGGCACAGCCGGCAAGCAGGATCGCGAGCGCGGCCAGGAGCAGGCAGGCGCCAGGAAAGGATCGACGGGCGGATTGCGGCACGCGGCTCATTCCGGGTCCAGAAGCTCGATCTGCTCGGGATGGGTCGCTTCGATCTCCGGGCCGTTATATTCGTCGACCCAACCGCGCACGCGGATGCGCCGGCCGCCCCAGCTCCCCGGATCGAGCCCGGCCCGCTCGAAAGTGCGCCGGTCGGCCGGCGCGATCACCACGGTGAAATCCTCCCGCCAGTTTCGGCCGAAATTGAGGAAGACCCGGCCGCGCACCACGGCGGCCTCGATCACCCGCCCTTCGACCACCTGGAACGTTCCGATGTCGCGGCCGAGTTCCTCGGGCGACCGCACGGCGTAGTAGGGATGATCCCAGATGCCGCGCCGGGCCGACCGGGCCGCGCGTTCCAGCGCCAGCATCTCCGCAACCGCCGCCCGGTTGTCGGGGAAGGTGTAGACCCTCGCCATGCCGGCCTCGAGCATCGCTCCCTGGACCCACAGCCCGTCGTCGCGGATCAGGTGGGCGAGGCGGCGTCCGTGCCGGTCCTGCCTCCGCCCCCCATAGGCCAGGGTAACTGTCCGGTCGAGCACGAGTTCCACGAGCGTCTCGCGCGCGGTCTTGGCCAAAGGCCATTCGGCGAAGCCTTTCCGGCCGAGAGGCAGCTTCGGCGCCTGCAGGCCGACGAGTCGGACCTCGCTTCCGTCGGCCAGGACGACCGTGTCGCCGTCGATGATTTCGACGACCCGCGCTTCGCCGTCCCGGGTAAGCCCGGGCGGTTCCCCCGGCATTGCCGAAGCGATGCCGCCGGTCAGCAGGCAAAAGAGAAGGATGAACGGGTGAAGGGCGTTCAAATTCTTCATCCGGTAAGGTTAGCAGAACCGGTTGCCTTGCCGGACAGGCCCTTTTGCGCGGGCCGCCCCTCTGTTCTAAACTCGATCCACCGACCCCGTGGCGAGCCGCAGGACCCGATGCCGCGAGACGCGATCTATCCGCCCCTTGATCCCTACCAGACCGGACACGAACAGGTCGATTCGATCCACTGCATCTACTGGGAGCAGTGCGGCAATCCG
>JAJUFW010000271.1 GCA_029263555.1 Alphaproteobacteria bacterium | reverse complement strand
CGGATTGCCGTCGCGGTCCTCCCCTAGCGAGCCCCGCGTCGTTTCCCGGACCCGGTCGAGCTCCTGACGGTCGTCGGCATCGCACCAGCGGGCGGTAATATAGGGTGCGGGCTCGAAGTCGATCGGCAGGTTGTACTCGGCCTCGAGCCGGGTTTTGAGCACGTCGAGCTGGAGTTGCCCGACCACGCCGATGATCCAGTCGCTGCCGATCATGGGCCGGTACTCCTGGGTCACGCCTTCTTCGGCCAGATCCTCAAGAGCGCTTCGCAACTGCTTGCTTTTCAAGGGGTCATCCAGCCGTACCCGGCGCAGGATCTCAGGCGCGAAGTTGGGAATGCCGGTGAAGCGCAGATCTTCTCCCTCGGTCAGGGTATCGCCTACCCGAAGGGTGCCATGATTGGGAACGCCGATGATGTCGCCGGGATAGGCCTCTTCCGCCAGTTCGCGGTTCTGGGCGAAGAACAGGATCGGATTGTAGATCGCCAGAAATTTGCCGGTCCGGACCTGCTTCAGCTTCATGCCGCGCCGAAACTTTCCTGAGCAGATGCGCATGAAGGCGACCCGGTCGCGATGGTTCTTGTCCATGTTCGCCTGGACCTTGAACACGAACCCCGTGACCTTGTCCTCGTCCGGGATCACATCGCGCGGCTCGGCCGGCTGGCGCCGGGGCGGAGGTGCGTGCCGGGCCAGCCCATCGAGAACCTCCTTCACGCCGAAGTCCTTGAGCGCGCTTCCGAAGAAGATCGGGGTCATGTGCCCGGCAAGATAGGCGTCCTGGTCGAAGGCGGGGCAGGCGGCTTGGATCAGCTCGACGTCCTCGGCCAGCTTCGCCTGCTGTTCGGCGCTCATCACCTCGGACAGCCGAGGATCCGCAACGCCTTCGCAGGCGAAGGTCTCCCGGCGGGTGCCGGTTGCGCCCTCGCCGAAGACCAGCATGCGGTCGCGGACGATGTCGTAGCAGCCGCGGAAATCCAGGCCGGCGCCGACAGGCCAGCTGATCGGTGTTGTGTCGAGCGCCAGGGTGTCCGCGATCTCGTCCATCAGTTCAAACGGATCGCGAGCTTCGCGGTCCATCTTGTTGATAAATGTGATGATCGGCACGTCGCGCATGCGGCACACCTCGAACAGCTTGCGGGTCTGTGCTTCGATGCCCTTGGCGGCGTCGATGACCATGATCGCGCTGTCGACGGCGGTCAGCGTGCGGTAGGTGTCTTCCGAGAAGTCCTCGTGTCCGGGCGTGTCCAGCAGGTTGAAGGTGATGCCGTCATAGTCGAAGGTCATGACCGAGGTCGTGACTGAAATGCCGCGATCCTGCTCGATCTTCATCCAGTCGGACCGCGCCCGCCGGCGCTCGCCCCGCGCCTTGACCTGGCCGGCCAGATGGATGGCGCCGCCGAGAAGCAGCAGCTTTTCAGTCAGCGTGGTCTTGCCGGCGTCCGGGTGGGCGATGATGGCGAAGGTGCGGCGCGGCTGGACGTCGTCGGCCGAGTCACTTCGCTCGGCGGGGGAAAGGGAAACGGTCACCTGGGAAACTCCATCGGAAAAAGGGGCGGCGCTCGGTCGGTTTCGGGCATCGCGGATGCCGCAAATGTGATCTATGGAATTCAGCTATTTCAATTTACTGTCGCCGTCGTTTGAAGCTCGACATTCACATGTCCCGCGCGGGCTGCCGGGCACCGAAGGGGCGGGGAGGTGACCCGCGTCACCCCGGAACGGCCCCATCTCCGCCGCCCCGTAATATCGTGTGGCGGATGGTCGGATCAATCCCGACGGTCCAGTGCCTGCAGCCGCGCGGTCCCGGTCGGCGGTTGCGCCGATCGGGATTTGGTGACACTTGCGAGGCGCCGGGGCGGGGATCGTGGGCCGGCCGGTGGCGATTTATGAAAGGATGCTCGATCCATGAGCGCAAAGACCTTCGATGCGGTCGTCATTGGCGCAGGCCACAACGGATTGACATGCGCCGGCTACCTGGCCGGCGCCGGCCTCAAGGTGAAGGTGGTTGAGCGCCGGCACGTGGTCGGAGGCGCCGCCGTGACGGAGGAGTTCCACCCCGGCTTCCGGAACTCGGTCGCGTCCTATACGGTGAGCCTGCTGAATCCGAAGGTGATCCGCGATCTGGACCTGCACGGCCACGGTCTCCGGATCGTGGAGCGGCGCCTTTCCAACTTTCTGCCGTTGCCGGACGGCAACTATCTGAAGATCGGGGCGGGACGGACCGAGGAGGAAGTCGCCCGCTTCTCGAGCCGCGACGCCGAGGCCTTGCCCCGCTACAACGCTGCGCTCGATGCCATTGCCGACGTGCTGAGGGCTGTCGTCCTGGAAACGCCGCCCAATGTGGCTGGAGGCCTGCCGGAGCTATTCAAGGCTCTGAAGCTCGGCAACCGGCTGCGCGGCCTGGATCTCGTGCAGCAGCGGGATCTTTTGGACCTCTTCACCAAGAGCGCCGGGGACTATCTGGATGCCTGGTTCGAGAGCGAGCCGATCAAGGCCGCGTTCGGCTTCGACGGCGTGGTCGGCAATTTCGCCAGCCCCTATACGCCGGGATCGGCCTATGTCCTGCTGCATCACGTCTTCGGCGAGGTGAATGGAAAGAAGGGAGCCTGGGGGCATGCAATCGGCGGCATGGGGGCGATCACCCAGGCCATGGCCCGCTCTGCCCGTGCCCGGGGCGTCGACATCGAGACGGATGCGCCGGTGGGGGAGGTGATCGTCGAGGGCGGGCGCGCCGTCGGCGTCGTGCTGGAGGACGGCCGCTCGTTCCGGGCGACCGCCGTCGTTTCGAACCTCAATCCGAAGCTTCTTTACGAGCAGCTGATCGACCCGTCCGTGCTCGACGCCGATTTCCGGCGGCGGATCGCGGCCTGGAAGTGCCGTTCCGGTACCTTCCGGATGAATGTCGCGCTGAGCCGGCTGCCGCAATTCTCGTGCCTGCCCTCGGACGGGGTCGCTGACCACCACACGGCCGGCATCGTCATTGCGCCGTCGCTCGCCTATATGGACCGTGCCTGGCGCGATGCCGTCGAACGAGGATGGTCGCGGCAGCCCATCGTCGAAATGCTGATACCCTCGACGCTGGACGACAGCCTGGCGCCCCCCGGCGCCCATGTGGCCAGCCTGTTCTGCCAGCAGTTCGACCCCCATCTTTCCGATGGACGGAGCTGGGACGACTGCCGCGAGGAGGTCGCGGACCTGATCATCGACACCGTCGACGCCTATGCCCCCGGCTTCAAGGCCAGTGTCGTCGGGCGGCAGATCATGAGCCCCTTGGACCTGGAGCGCATCTTCGGTCTGGTCGGGGGCGACATTTTCCACGGCGCGCTCAGTCTCGACCAGCTTTTCAGTGCCCGGCCGGTGCTGGGGCACGGCAACTACCGGGGACCGGTCCCCGGGCTTTACATGTGTGGCTCGGGGACGCATCCCGGCGGCGGCGTGACGGGCGCGCCGGGCCACAACGCGGCCCGCGAGATCCTGATCGATCTGAAGCGGCGGCGCCTGAAGAGGGCGGGGTAGCCGTCCGTCCAGCACCGTGCCGGACGGACGAAAAAAGCAATGACGATGCAGCCATGGCCCGTTGCCGCGCGTTGTTGCTGGCGCCCGGGGACCGTCCTGGCAATGATAGAAAAGAGGTTTGGCAAAGTCGTTCCTGCAAGGTAAGAAGACTTCCGGGTTGTTTCGGCCTGTCTCCGACCGCATCGGTCACCGCCACCGCCCCGCCAATCACGGCATCTGAAGAAAGCCCTGCAACGAATGACGATCCGCAAATCGTCCCGCGCCCTTCTCTCGACCGTTTTCGCCGCCCTTGCCCTGACCTGGGGCATCGGGTCACCGGCCGCCGAGGAGGCCGAGCCGAATGCATGCAGGATCGCCATCCGCGCCGCTGAGGTCCGCTATGATCTCCCGTCGGACCTTCTGCTGGCGATGGGCATGGTCGAAAGCGGTCTGAACCCATTCGCGATCAACATCGCCGGCCGCCCGGCGCAGCCGGATAATGTCGCCGAGGCCGAACTGCTTCTGGTGGACGTCGACGGCAAGCATTACCGCGACATGACCATCGGCTGCATGCAGCTCCATGCAAGATGGCACAAGGCCAATTTCGGCAATCGGCCGGAGCGCATGCTCGACGCCGCCGCCAATGTGGACTATGCGGCCAGGTATCTGCGCCACCTTTATGAACAGGAAGGATCGTGGCGCGTCGCCGTCGGACGCTACAATGCCGGCGGAAAAGGCGGTCGGGCCTATAACCGCTATATCTGCCTGGTCGACCGCAAGCTCCGGCAGCTGAAATCGGAAACCCGGCTCGGGTGCGAGAGCGCCTGATTGGCCGCCTGTCGCAATCTCGACAGAAGCTGTTCTTTCGGACCCCAGGGCACCAGCGATCGCCGCGCCGACCGGCGTGGGCCGATAGGCGCCGAAGCCGGTCCGGGGTCGGCGCGGCCACCCGACTCCTTGCCGGGTCCCGGCGACTGACGCAGGCCGAAGCTGCCGGGTCCCTGTTCGGCGCTTTGCGGTTCCGGAAATGCAAATGGGCGGCCCCGCCACCGGGGCCGCCCATTCATTCGAAGGCGTCGCGTGGGCCTACTGGGCGTCCGCGGCGACCTGCATGCGGACGATGCGGTCCGGATTGCGCGGGGGTTCGCCCCTTTCGATCCGGTCCACGTACTCCATGCCCTCGATCACTTCGCCCCAGACCGTGTACTGGCCGTTGAGGAAGTGGCCGTCGGCGAACATGATGAAGAACTGGCTGTCGCCGCTGTTCGGGTCCTGTGCGCGGGCCATGCCGACTGTCCCGCGGTCGAACGGCTCGGACGAGAATTCCGCCGGAAGCTTCGTGCCGGAACCGCCGCGTCCGGTGCCCGTCG
>JAJUFW010000592.1 GCA_029263555.1 Alphaproteobacteria bacterium | reverse complement strand
TCGATCAGCCGGCGGGCGATCGAATCGGGCCGGGACAGGGTGAAGTCGGCCTCACCGGGCTTCACGTCCCTCGGCACCGCGGCCAGGAACCGCCGCTCGAACCAGGCGCAGTGCTCCAGCTCTCGGTCCAGGCCGCAGATCTCGCTGGTTTCCGCTTTTGCGAAGAAGCCCAGCATGAGCGACTGGGGGAACGGCCAGGGCTGGGAGGAGTGGTAGCGGATGTCGCTGACGCGGATGCCGGCCTCCTCCATGACCTCGCGCCGGACAGCGTCCTCCAGGCTCTCGCCGGGTTCGACGAACCCGGCGAGCACCGAGTGCATTCCTCGTGCCCAAGTGGCCTGGCGGCCCAGAAGGCAGCGGTCCCCATCGTGGACCAGCACGATCACGGCCGGGTCGGTGCGTGGGAAATGGATGGTGGCGCAGTCCGCATTGGTGCACAGCCGGCGGTGCCCCGCCTCCTGGCTGACGGTCGGATGGCCGCACACGCCGCAGTGGCGATGTCTCTGATGCCACCAGAGAAGCCCGCGCGCATAGGCGAGGAGGGCGCCTTCCTCCTGGTTCATAAGCGGTCCGACACTGCGCAGGTCCACGAAGCTGCCCAGGCTCGACAGCACAGGGTGGCCGGCGGGATCCTCCACGCCCGACAGATCGGCGGCGAAGGAGGCGCTTCCGTCGGCGATGCCCAGGAACACCGTGTCGCTGGCGAGTTCACGCCACCAGGCGTCGGCGGCCGGCAGTCCGACCGGCCGCGGCGCGTCGGCCGGGCCGGCGATCAGATGCCTGCCGCGCCAGACGGGCAGCACGACCGTCGTCGAATCGCTCAGCCGGTCGGCGATCCATGCCTCGTCGGCGCGGCGATGCGCCGAACGGTCCAGATTGGGGTGGGCATAGGGATTGGGAAGGATGCGGGACGGGTTCATAGGGTGACCCTGGCATGGATGCGGCGCGGGCGGCAAGCGCGGCGACATGGCGATTCCACCCTTGCGCCGGATCGCCGAAGGGCCGATATAGGGGGCAGGAAGGCTGGCGGCGGACGGGTCCCTCGCCAACCCGGTCAGGTCCGGAAGGAAGCAGCCGTAACGAGTTTCGATCCGGGTCGTCCGTCCAGTCTTCCGCCTCTTCCCGAACTTTTCCCGCCTTTCGCGCCGGTCCCGTCCCTCGGAACTTGGACTGGGGCTTCCGCCCGCCTATCATCGCGACCGGACAGCTTGAGCGACTGATGAGCGACGACGCCCTTCCCGTTACCGAGCCCAGGGCCGATGGTGCCTACCGCGTTCTGGCGCGGAAATACCGGCCGACCACCTTCGCCGAGATGATCGGCCAGGATGCGCTGGTCCGTACCCTGAGCAACGCCATCGCCTCCGGACGACTGGCCCATGCCTTCGTGCTCACGGGCGTGCGGGGGGTGGGCAAGACCACCACGGCCCGCATCATTGCGCGGGCCCTGAACTGCGTCGGCCCGGACGGCACCGGCGGCCCGACCGTCGCCCCCTGCGGCGTGTGCGAACCGTGCCGTTCGATCCTGGCCGAGCGCAACGTCGACGTGATGGAGATGGATGCCGCCTCGCGCACCGGCGTCGAGGATATCCGCGAGATCATCGACGGCGTGCGCTACGGCCCGGTGTCGGCACGCTTCAAGATCTACATCATCGACGAGGTCCACATGCTGTCGAAGAGCGCGTTCAACGCGCTTCTGAAGACGCTGGAGGAACCGCCGCCCCATGTGAAGTTCGTCTTCGCGACGACGGAGATCCGCAAGGTGCCGATCACCGTCCTGTCGCGCTGCCAGCGATTCGACCTGCGCCGGATCGATGCCGATCTTCTGGCGGCCCACTTCACCGCAATCGTCAAGAAGGAGGGCGTGACGGCCGAGCCGGAGGCGATTTCGATGATCGCCCGGGCGGCCGACGGGTCGGCGCGAGACGGGTTGAGCCTGCTCGACCAGGCGATCGCGCTCGGCGCCGGCACGGTGACGGCGGAGCAGGTGCGGGACATGCTGGGCCTTGCCGACCGCACCCGCATCATCGACCTGTTCGAGACGCTGATGCGGGGCGATGCCAGGGCCGCGCTCGAGATCCTGGACGATCTGCACCGCGGCGGGGCCGATCCGCTCGTCATCCTTCAGGACCTTCTGGATTTCACCCATTTCCTGACCCGCATCCGGCTGGTGCCCGAGCTTGCCCATTCGGCCGCGGTGCCGGAGGCCGAGCGGGTGCGTGGCGCCGCGCTGGCGGCGACGCTCGGCATGCCGGTCCTGAGCCGGACTTGGCAGATGCTGCTGAAGGGCATCGGCGAGGTGCAGGACGCGCCCTCGCCCGGCGCCGCGCTGGAGATGGTGC
>JAJUFW010000251.1 GCA_029263555.1 Alphaproteobacteria bacterium | reverse complement strand
GTTCCTGTCGAACCTGACGCTGGCCGCGCTCTTCCGCATGCGGCGGCGGTCAGTCCTGCTATGGGGGTTCGGCTTCCACGTGAAGATGGGGATCGGGTACCGCAACAAGGCTTCCGCCACGCTGGCGCGCGCGACGGGGCTGGTCAAGGATGCGATCGCCCGCCGCGTCGACGGCTACCTGGCCTATACCGACCGGGGTGCCGAGGCGCTCAGGCTCGCCGGCGTGCCCGACGACCGGATCTGGGTGATCCGCAACACGATCGACATCGCCGAGCAATGCGAACTGCATGACCGGCTAGCCGATGCCGACGAAGCCGCCCTCAGGCGGGAACTGGGCCTGAAACCGGACTCGGTGGTCTTCCTCTTCCTTGGACGGCTAGTCGAAGCCACGCGCGCGGAGGAGGCGATCGAAGCGGTGATCCGGCTGAACGAGGAGGCGCGGACGCGCCACCCCGTGGAGCTGGTGGTGATCGGCGGCGGCCCCAAGCAGGCCGAACTTGCAAGCCGATACGCCGGCCGTCCGGGGATCCTTCTGCGTGGACGCATTCCCGAGGAGGAAACCGTCGCCCGGTACATGAGGGTCGCCTCGGCCCTGCTGCTGCCCGGATATGTCGGGCTTGCCGTCAACCACGCGTTCGCCCACGGCCTTCCGGTCATCACCCGCAGGCACGAGCTGCACAGCCCGGAGGTCGAATATATCGAGGACGGCCGCAGCGGCCTGATCATCGACGGGGATTTCCGGGCATTCGTTTCCGAACTGGCCGGTCTGGCCGACGATCCCGGCCGCCTGCAAAGGCTGGCCGCCGGGGCGCTGGAGGCGCGCGAGGGTTTGCGTCTGGAATCCATGGTGACGCGGTTCGACGAGGCCGTCACCGCAACGATCGGGCGCCAGCGGTCGGGACCGGCCTGGCGCCGCAAGTCGGAAACGGATCGCCGTGCCGCCGGCGCATGAACATTCGCGAAGGGCGCATGTTGAGTACCCGATCCGCCCCCCAAACAACAATTCTCGCGGGCCTTCCCGACGATTGTAGCAGGAGGCCGGCAGCACGAATGGCCGACACCCAGCACAGCGAGGACACTCCGATCCGGTCGTCCCGAAAGCCGCTTCGCGGGCCCACTCCCCCTTCCCCTGCAGTCGGCCCATCCCGGTGGTGAACGCACTGACCCGTACGGTCGTCGGCCTGTTCCGAAACAGCGACGACTTCAGCCTCGTGTTCAGGGGCGCATCGACCTACATGGTCATCCGCGTGGCGGGGCTGGTGCTGAACTTCGCAGCCCAGTTCGCGCTGGTCCGGTGGATGGGCTCGTCGGAATATGGCGTGTTCGCCAATGCCCGGGCCTGGGCCTATCTGCTGGCCTTGCCGAGCGGGCTGGGCCTGACGATCGCGATGCTGCGCTTCGCGCCGGAATATCAGGCCCAGCGCGACTGGGCGCGCCTTGGCGGATACATGCGCTTCAGCATGCTGGTGCTGACCGCGGTGTCGGTGACGGTCGCGGTCGCCGCGGTCGGCGTGGTGCTTTCCCTGGACCTCCCGCTGGAGCGGAAGCTGCCGCTTGTGGTCGGCGTCGTCGCCGTACCCGCCCTGACCCTGAACGACCTGTTCGTCCAGACGGGCCGCAGCTTCGGCCGGATCAGCGCCACCTTCTCGCTCTCGATGATCGGGTCACCGGTCCTTCTGATCGTGCTGACGGGCGTGCTGTGGCTGCGCGACGCGCCGATCGACGCGATCCTTGTCACAGCGGTCTTCCTGGCGGCTCAGATCATGGTCGTCGGCGCCCAGGTCGTGAACGGCCGTCGCATAACGCCGACCGAGGTGAAGGCCGCCGCCTCACGCTACGAGCCGGGCCGATGGATTCGGGTGTCGCTGCCGCTGATCCTATTCTCCGGATTCGTGTCCATCACCCAGTATCTCGACATCACGATGCTGGGCTTCTACGTGACGCCCGACCAGATCGGAATCTACGACATCGCCGTGAAGATCACGGGCCTACTGTCGTTCGTCATGGTCTCGGTCGCCTCGATCGGCGCCCCCCGCTTCTCGTATCTTTACGCGTCGCGGGACCTGTCGGCGCTACAGGCGCTCGTGAACAAGGTAGTCCACCTCGCCTTCTGGCCGATCGTCGTCGGGGTGGGGATCATGATCCTGGCCGGCGGCGAAATCCTGGAAATCTTCGGGCCGGACTTCCGGCAGGGCGAAACCGCGCTGGGCATCCAGGCGGCGAGCTACGTCTTCTGGGCAGCCACCACGCCCGCGGGCTATCTGCTGACCACGACCGGACACCAGCACCGCACCTTCCTGCCCTATCTCGGCGCGCTCGGCGCCAAGATCGCCCTGAATGCCGTGCTCATCCCCCGGTTCGGGATAGAGGGCGCGGCCATTGCCCATCTCGTGGTGATCGCCGGCCTGAACCTCCTGCTCGCCCACCTCGTGCACCGGCATCTGAGCCTGAAGGCAATCATCTTTGCGCGCAGCTGACGACGGGGGTTCGATGGCCATCGAAACCGGCCGGAAGAAGACGATCCGGGTGCTGGCATGGCCGAAGCACTCGGAGGCATCCTCCTATTTCGGGATTATCTACGACCGGCTTCCCCCGGATAGCGTCGTGGCGGACCAGTTCTCGACAGGAAGGGCGCTCGCCCGCTCCTACGACATCTTCCACTTCCATTTTCCCGAAAGGGTCTTCTATTTCAACAGTTTCCGAAAGGCGGCGATCCGCATCCTCTGGGTCGGGTCGGTCATCGCCTGGGTAAAGCTGCGCGGCACCAAGCTCGTTTGGACCGTGCACAATCTGCGCAGCCACGAACAGCCGCGCAGTTCCTGGATCGACAAGCTCTACTACGGTTTCTTCACGCGCGCCGTCGACTGCTACATCTGCATGAACCCCAGCACGCGCACCCCCCTTCTGGAGCGCTATCCGGCGCTGGCCGGGAAGCCCTTCCGCCTCATTCCGCATCCCCATTACCGCGGCGTCTATCCGAACGGGGTTGGGCGGAACGAGGCGCGGGACGAGCTCGGGCTGGAACGGGACGCGAGGGTCGTCCTGTTCGTCGGCCAGATGAGAGCCTACAAGAACGTGCCGAAGCTGATCGCCGCATTCCGGCAGATCGAGGGCGAAGACCTTCGCCTCGTCGTCGCCGGGCTGCCGGTCAAGTCCGACGAGCGGGCGCGCATCGAGGCCGCGGCCGAAGGGGATTCGCGGATCAGGCTTCATCTCGCCTTCGTCCCCGACGACCGGCTCCAGCATTTCCTGAATGCCGCCGATCTGGTGGCCCTGCCCTATCGGGATATCCTGAACTCGGGCTCGGCGATCCTTGCACTGTCCTTCGACCGTCCCGTCCTGGTGCCGCGCCGGGGGGCGATGGGCGATCTTGCCGGCATGGTGGGCGAGGAATGGATCCGACTGTTCGACGGGGATCTGACCCCGGCCGAGCTGGAGGCGGCGATCGCCTGGGCATGTTCGAGGAACGACCGCAGCCCGCCCGACCTGGCACCGCTCGAGCCCGAGGCAATCGCCCGGGAACATGCGCAGCTCTATCGCAGCCTCGTCACCGGGCGCTGACGGATCCGGTCGCGGACCCGCATTTCGATTACGGACAGGTAGAGGATCGCGAAGAGCATGAAGAACCAAATCGGATGGGCACTCCGCAGCAGCGAGCTTTCGGTGACGTTGTGGATCAGGCCGGCGACCAGGATCGCGACCATGATGGCGACGCCTCTGCCATTCATGTCGTCGGCGCCGGGATCCGCAGAGATGGCGAAAAGCCGCCGGAAAGCCGCCAACACCAGCGCCAGGGCCAGGACCAATCCGATCACGCCGATGGTCACGGCGACATCCAGATAACCGTTATGGGCCTGTCCCACGACGGTGATGAGCGGCACGTTCGAACGCAGGTTCGGGCTGAGATCGCCGATGCCCCAGAACGAGCCGTACCCGGCTCCCGTCCAGAAGTACCGTTCGATCTGATCGACCATGAAGGCCCAGATCCTGGTGCGGCCGGTGAAGGTGACGTCGCCGTACAGGTCGTCGATGATCGCAAGAGGGCTGACCAAGCCCAGAGGCAGCGTCGCCGTCAGCACAGAGGCGAGGATGAAGCACATCATCAGGGCGAACCAGAACCGGCCTCGCCCGCTGGCGGCCTTGATCACCACGGCGAAGACGATCGAGAGCGGGAGCAGCGCGATCGAGGTCTTCGATTGGGTCATGAGCAGAAGCGCGATCACCAGCAGGAAGACGCACGCGCCGGCGATCCGCATCGGCCAGGTCCGGAACATGGGCACCGAGAAGAACCAGAGGATGCCCGAAAGAAGAAAGAAGGCGCCGGCAAGGTTCTTGTGCTTGTGAACGCCTTCGAACTCCCAAAGATAGTTGAAGGCGAGCCACGGCATCGCCGGAATGATGGCGAGGTCCAGGACGATCAGAATCGAGCTCGCAATCAGGGCTGCCTTCAAGAACTGCCAGGGTGAGGGCAGCGTCACGACGATGCCGATCGTGAAGACCGTCGTGATCAGCAATTCCGCATAGCGCCGGAACGAGATCGCTGGGTCGATTGCCCAGCTTACGCTTGCGAGGCAGAAGGCAAGCACGACCAGCAGCAGCAGATTGCCGGACGCCAGAACCATGCAGCGATGCCGGAAGCGCCACAGCAGCGGCAGCACGCCCGAAAGCACAATCAGCCAGATGAGCCTGTTGAGCAGGTTGCCCTCAACCGCATCGACGGCGGACTGCGTCTCCGTGATCGAGCCCGGCAAATAGGGATCTTCGGCCTGGACCAGCGTGAAGGTCCGGAGGAAGACGTAGAGAATGGCCGCGACCAGCAGCACCGTTCCCAGCGTCTCGTAGCGCCGGGTCACCTTCGCGCGATAGAAAGGTCGGGATTCCGCACGGTAGTCGGCTACCATCGTCCATCCTTGCCCGGCCGCTGCCGGGCTGGCGGAACCCCTCCCCGGCCATTTCGTTTTTCAGCAGAACAACGCGACCTTCCGCCCATCGTTCCTCGTGCGATCCCAGGCGGTCAGCCGGCGGAGGACCTG
>JAJUFW010000650.1 GCA_029263555.1 Alphaproteobacteria bacterium | reverse complement strand
GGCCTTGCTGCGTCTCGTTCATGACCGGTAGCAGGTCACGGGAACAGGCCTCAATACTCGCAGGCGTTCTTGTCGTTGTAGTTCACGACGGTGATCTCGCCGTTGATGATCTTCTGCCGCGCATCCTCGACCGCGGCCTTCATCTCGTCGGTGATCAGGGCCTCGTTGTGTTCGTCGAGCGCCCAGCCCACGCCGTCCTCGGCGACGCCGAGATCGCGGAGCCCCGGCTCCCAGGTGCCGTCCATCGCGCTCTTAAACGCGTTGTAGGCGGCGACGTCGACGCGCTTCAGCATCGATGTCAGCATGGTGCCGGGATGCAGGAAGTTCTGGTTGGAATCGACGCCGATCGCCAGCTTGCCGGCGTCCGCAGCGGCCTGGTAGACGCCGATGCCCGTGCCGCCGGCGGCGGCGAACACCACGTCCACGCCCCGGTCGAACTGGCTGCGCGCCAGCTCGGCGCCGCGGCCCGGGTCGTTCCAGGCGGCCGGCGTGGTACCGGTCATGTTCTGGATGATCTCGGTCTCGGGCGACTGGTACTTGACGCCCTGCTCGTAGCCGCAGGCGAAATTGCGGATCAGCGGCACGTCCATGCCGCCGACGAAGCCGACCTTGCCGGTCTCGGACGCCATCGCCGCCAGCATGCCGACCAGGAACGAGCCTTCATGGTCCTTGAAGACGAAGGACTGGACGTTCGGCAGGTCTACGAACGAGTCGATGATGGCGAACTTGGTGTCGGGATACTCCTGGGCGATTTCCTCGATCGCCGGGGCCTGGGCGAAGCCGACGCCGAGAACGATGTCGGCGCCTTCCCGCGCCATACGCCGCAGCGCCTGTTCGCGCTGGGTCTCGTTCGTCACCTCGAATTCCATGTACGAGATGCCGGTTTCTTCCTTGAACCGCTCGACACCGTTGTAGACGCCTTCGTTGAACGACCGGTCGAACTTGCCGCCCATGTCGAAGACCACGGCCGGATTGAAGTCCTGGGCGTTCGCGGCCGCCGCCATCAAGAGGGCGGTGGAGCAGGCGAGGGCGGAGAGGATTTTCTGCATTGCTTTTTCCAAGCGCTCCCTGTGGAAGGTCCGACTTAGCGCAACATAAACCCGTCACTGGCGGGGTGACAGCGGAATTTCTCCGCCCCCATCGAGCCCGGCGGCGGCGGGCTCGATGCCCGCAAACGTGTCCGCCGCCTCGCCGAAAAGCCAGTCCCGGAAGGCTGCAACCTTCGGTATATCGGCTGTTATTTCCGGTGCAAGGATGTAATAGGCGCGCCCCGCCGGGCGGGCGATGTCGAAGGGTCGGACAAGGCGGCCGGTGCACAGATCCGAGCCCAGGAGCACCGACCGGCCGATCGCGACGCCCTGGCCGGCGACCGCGGCCTGGAGGATCATCGCGCTGTCGCTGAACCGGGGGCCGCGCTCCGGATCCATGTCGGAGAGGCCCGCCAGTTCCAGCCAGGGCGCCCAGCTAAGCCAGGACCCGTTGATCCCGCTGCTGCCGTCGTGCAGCAGGGTGTGGTGCCGGAGGTCGGCCAGGCGGCGCAGAGGCTTCGGCCCGTCGAGAAGAGCCGGGCTGCAGACCGGGAACACCTCCTCCGTCATCAGAAGGTCGGAGCGCAGGCCGGGATAGCGGCCATCCCCGTGGCGGATCGCCATGTCGACGGCTTCGGTGTCGAAATCCACCCGCCGGGCTTCGGCCCGGATGTCGAGCTCCAGGTCCGGATATCTCTCGGTGAATCTGCCGAGCCGCGGGACCAGCCAGCACCTGCAGAAGGACGGCAGAACGCTTACGATCAGCCGGCCGCGCACCCCGCCGCCGGCGGCATCCGCCGCCGCCTGCGCCAGGCGGTCCAGGCCGTCAGTCACCCCGGGCAGCAGGGCCCGGCCGGCATCGGTCAGGGAGATGCCGCGGGTCAGGCGGCGGAACAGGAGGACGCCCAACTGCTGCTCAAGCGACCGGACCTGCTGGCTGATGGCCGCCGGGGTGACGTGAAGCTCCGCCGCTGCGCGT
>JAJUFW010000531.1 GCA_029263555.1 Alphaproteobacteria bacterium | reverse complement strand
TCCGGGGCCGCGGCGAAGTGGTCCTTGCGGGCCTCGTGCCACGCCCGCCAGCGGTCCAGCATCGGCCCCTGCCAGTCCTCGGCCCGGAACGTCAGCAGGTCCGCCGCCTTCCGGGCCACGTCCGGCGCGCCGGGGGCCGGGTAGCGGATCTGGTACAGCGCCTGCGGAAAGCCGTAGAAGTCGTGGATCGTCTCAGGCGAAGATGCCGTGCCGACCCGCGGGGCGACTGTTTCCCAATGGGCGGAAACGACGAGGATCGCGGTCGGACGCCCGAGTTCGCGGCCAAGACCGGAAAGGTAGCGGCTGGCGGGGCCGTCCTCGATCGCAAGCGTCGGCGCGCCGTGCGAGACGAACAGCGACGGAAACTTCATCGGCAAGGGCTCCCAGAGAACTCATCCATTCTGTCCGGCGGACAGGATGCCCGCCGGAAGGCCAACCTTCCGGTTCAACGCGTGCATCGGCCACCATTGCGGAAGATCGTACCGTTCCCGCCGCTTGATAATGTGAATGAAGCGGGAAATACTGTTTCGTCTTAATTGACAATCGGGATCCGCATGGACCGGCTGACCGCCATGGAAGCTTTTGTCCGGGTCGTCGAAACCGGCAGCTTCACCCGGGCCGCCGGCCAGCTTCGCCTCAGCCGGGCGATGGTCAGCAAATATGTGCAGGAGCTGGAGAACCGGCTGGGCGTGCGGCTGCTCAACAGGACCACGCGGAGGCTTAGCCTGACCGAGGCGGGAGCCGCCTATTACGAGCGCTGCGCCCGTATCGTCGCCGATGCCGCCGAAGCGGATCAGGTTGCGGCGCGGCTCAACCTCAGCCCGCAGGGGCTTCTCAAGATCAACGCCCCGATGTCCTTCGGCACGCGTCATCTCGCGCCCGCCATTCCCGACTTCATCGCCGCCTACCCGGCCATTTCGGTCGAGATGACCCAGAACGACCACCTGGTCGATCTCCTAGAGGAAGGATACGACGTCGCCGTCCGCATCGGCAGGCTTGCCGATTCCAGCCTCGTCGCGCGACGGATCGCTCCCTGCCGCCTCGTGATCTGCGCCTCGCCGGCCTATCTCGACCGGCGCGGCCGGCCTCGCCATCCCGACGATCTCGCCGACCATGACTGTCTCGGCTACACCTATTCTCCGCCACCGGACGTCTGGCGGCTGTCCGGCCCCGACGGGGAGCGGCAGGTCCGGATCAGCGGCCCGTTCCGGGCCAACAACGGCGACACGCTCCGGGCGGCGGCCCTGGCCGGCCTAGGGCTCGCGATCCAGCCGACCTTCATCGTCGGCGCCGACATCGAGGCCGGGCTGCTGGAGCCGGTGCTGCTGGATCACCCCCCCGCCGACGGTCACCATCCACGCGGTCTATCCGCACGGCCGGCACCTATCGGCCAAGGTACGCTGCTTCGTCGATTTCCTTGCAGAACGCTTCGGCCCGGATCCCTACTGGGATCGGTGGCTGCGCAGAACCGGAGACCCGAAACCATGAGTAAGACTGCCTCCGATATCGTTGACTTCGCCGCCTCCGCCGCACGCCGCGAGGACTTCCGTCCGGATGCCGACAGGCTCGTGGCCGGGGATCCGCGCCAGAGCGTCTGGAACCATTACGACGATCCGTCCGGCCAGTTCTCGGCCGGCGTCTGGGAAGGCGAACCCGGCAAATGGCGCGTCAGCTACACGGAGGACGAGTTCTGCCATCTTCTGGAAGGGCGGGTCGTCCTGACCGACGAGGCCGGCAAAAGCCGCAGCTTCGGGCCGGGCGCGGCCTTCGTCGTCCCGGCAGGTTTCCGGGGCACCTGGGAAACGGTCGAGAAGGGGCGGAAGCTCTACGTCATCTTCGAGCGCAAGGCGCCCGCTTGACCCGCCGCCCATGGCCGCCTTCTTCACGAGCGACACCCATTTCGGCCACGGGGGCGCGCTGGGCCTGTTCCGGCGCCCGTTCGGATCGGTCGAGGAAATGGATCGCGCCCTGATCGAGCGCTGGAACGCGGTCGTCGGCCCCGAGGACGAGGTCTGGCATCTGGGCGACTTCGCCGTCCGCAGGCCTGCCTCCTACATGGCGCCGGTCCTGGCGGCGCTGCGCGGCCGGAAACACCTGATCGCCGGCAACAATGACGGCCCGGCGACGCGCAGCCTGGGTGGGTGGGTCACGGTCGGAGACTACGCGGAGATCGAGGCCGACGGGCGGAAGCTGGTCCTGTGCCATTACCCCTTCCGCGTCTGGAACGGCAGCGGCAAGGGCGCGCTCAACCTCCACGGCCACAGCCACGGCCGGCTGAAGCCGCAGGCTCGACAGATCGATGTCGGCGTCGACGCCTGGGACTTCCGCCCGGTCCGGCTGGACGAGATCCTGGCCCGGTCGGGCAGGAGGTCTTGACGGCGGCGGCGCATATCGCCTTTTGTCCGGTCATGAACGCGATACCCGAAACCCTGTCATCGGCGGCCGTCGCCGTCCTGCGCGCGGCCGATCCCGGCGAGAAGATCAGGCTGACCCAGACCTTTGCGGCGGCGTGGCGCGACGGTCGGATCGCTGAGATCGGCATCGCCGATCCGCCCGACCGACCGGGGCGGCCCGAGCGGCCGGAACTGAGGCCGCCGCGGGACATGCCGAAGCGGCGCAAGGCGCAAAGCCGCGCCGGTCGCATCGCGCT
>JAJUFW010000199.1 GCA_029263555.1 Alphaproteobacteria bacterium | reverse complement strand
CAGACCGAGACGGCCAGCAATCCTGCGGCGATCAATGGCTTCATGGTCTTCCCTCCTCGCAGGTCTGCCGCCGGTCGCATGGGATGACCCGCGACCGCGGTCTCACATCCTGAACACGCCGATACGCGTCCGCTCGATCGGGGCGTTGAGCGCGGCCGAGAGGCCGAGCGCGAGCACCGTGCGGGTTTCGGCCGGATCCACGATGCCGTCGTCCCAGAGACGGGCCGTCGCGTAATAGGGGTGGCCCTCCTTCTCGTACCGGGCGAAGATCGGTTCCTTGAACGCCGCCTCGTCCTCGGCCGACCAGGTGCCGCCTTCCGCCTCGATCGCTTCGCGCCGCACCTGGGCAAGAACGTTCGCCGCCTGCTCCCCGCCCATCACCGAAATCCGGGCATTGGGCCACATCCAGAGAAAGCGCGGGGAATAGGCCCGGCCGCACATGCCGTAGTTGCCGGCCCCGAAGCTTCCCCCCAGGATCACCGTCAGCTTCGGGACGGCGGTCGTGGCGACGGCAGTCACCAGCTTGGCCCCGTCCTTGGCGATGCCGCCGGCCTCGTATCTCCGGCCCACCATGAAGCCGGTGATGTTCTGCAGGAAGACGAGCGGGATCCCGCGCTGACTGCAGAGCTCGATGAAATGGGTCCCCTTGAGCGCGCTTTCCGAGAACAGGATGCCGTTGTTGGCGACGATCCCGACCGGATAGCCCCAGATCCGCGCGAAGCCGGTGACCAGCGTCCGACCGTAGAGCTGCTTGAACTCGTCGAATTCGGAGCCGTCGACGATCCGGGCGATCACCTCGCGCACGTCGTAGGGCTTGCGGAGATCCGGGCTCACGATGCCGTAGATCTCGTCCGGATCGTAGAGCGGCGGGACCGGCTTATCGAGGTCGAGGCCGGGCCGCTTGACCCGGTTCAGGTTGGCGACGATCCGCCGGGCCAGGGCCAGCGCATGGGCGTCGTCGAGGGCATAGTGATCGGCGACGCCGGAGACCCGACTGTGCACCTCGGCGCCGCCGAGATCCTCGGCCGAGACGACCTCGCCCGTCGCCGCCTTCACGAGCGGCGGGCCGCCCAGGAAGATCGTGCCCTGTCCCTTGACGATGATGCATTCGTCGGACATCGCCGGCACATAGGCCCCGCCGGCGGTGCAGGACCCCATCACCACGGCGATCTGCGGAATCCCCTTCGCCGACATGTTGGCCTGGTTGAAGAAGATCCGGCCGAAATGATCACGATCCGGAAAGACGTCCTGCTGGCGCGGCAGATTGGCTCCGCCGCTGTCGACCAGATAGATGCACGGCAGGCGGTTCGCCTCGGCGATCTCCTGGGCCCGGAGGTGCTTCTTGACCGTAAGAGGATAATAGGTGCCCGCCTTGACGGTGGCATCGTTCGCCACGATCACGCATTCGATGCCGGCGATCCGCCCGATACCGGTGATGATGCCGGCGCCGGGGACCTCCTCGTCGTAGACGCCGTACGCTGCCAGTTGGGACAGCTCAAGAAAGGGCGCGCCAGGGTCGAGCAGCCTGCGGATGCGGTCCCGCGGCAGCAGCTTGCCGCGGGCAAGGTGCCGCTCCCGCGCCCTCTCGCCACCACCTTCGGCGACGCGGGATACGGTCCGCCTCAAGTCATCCACCAAGGCCCGCATCGCGACTGCATTCTCGCGAAAGGCGGATGACCGCGTGTCAACGACGCTCCTGATGACGCTCATCGGCTGTTCAACGCCCCCGCTCTGCCGGTTGCGCGCATGATCGTAAGCGACAATGCAACGCTTGGCGCACGAGAGCGGCTATCGGCCGGCGTCTTCCTTCAGCCGGATTTCGAGGTGATCGAGCCGGTCTACGCCCCAGAACGGCTCGTCATCCACGAAGAGGAAGGGCGATCCGAAAACGCCCCGGGCGATCGCGGCATCGGTTTCCGCCTTCAGCCTTGCCTTGATCTCGGGCCGGGCGACGGCGTCGACCAGGGCATCGGGATCGATGCCGAGCGTCGCGGCGACCGCGGCGACCCGGGACGCGTCGCCGATGTCCTCGCCCCTCCCGAAATGCGCCTCATAGGCAGCCTTCGCGAACCGGTGCGCCAGCACGGGGTCGTCCTCTTCAAGCCAATAGAAGGCGCGGGCCGCCGCCAGGCTGACGATCGGCATCGTCGGCGGAAAGGTGAACGGAACCCCGAGGATCCGGGCGAACCGCACGAGATCCCGTCGGGCATAGTCGGCCCGCAGCGGAATGTTCATGAGAGGCTGGGCGCCGGTCACCTTCATGGCCGCGCCCAGCATCATCGGACGCCAACGGACCGTCCGGCCGTAGCGGGCGGCAAGGTCATCGATGCGCAGCGACGCCAGATAGCCATAGGGGCTGGCGAAGTCGAAATAGAAGTCGATGGGCGAGGCCTGGACCAAAAGACGCCTCCTCTTCATGCCGTCCGGCAGACGATCGTGCAGCACGATCCGCTGCCGGAACAATTCCGTTACATATCCTTAATCATTATCCTATAAGGTTAACGCCGAATCGTCCGTCGGACGGTCGTTCCCCGATCTTACCTGGAATTGCGTAGCACGGAACCGCGCAAAAGATGCCCAAGGCCGTCAAGTCCGGATTGTTTCATTCCCTTCGCGCGGCCCGTGGAGTCACGGTGCTTGCCCTGGATCTGCTTGCGGCCCTCAGTCTCATGGGCGCCGTCATCATGCTGATTCTGGGCCTTTCGGCCGGAGACGGCCAGTGGATGCTGTCGCTGATCCCGCTTCTGGCCGCGCTGATCTTCCGTCTTTCCTCGCATCTCTATGACCGTGCATTGCGGAAACTGACTCCGGCCGGCGTTACGGGCGACGAGATTTCCGCAGCCGGCCTGGCGAACCGCGCCTGAGGATCCGGGTCCCGCCGGTCATGCGGGCCTGTCCCACCATTCACCCCCTCCCCTTGCAGAAGCACGGGGAGCCGAAGGGCCGTTAGGCTGCCTCTGGACCGTTCCGGGGCCGATCTTGGTTTATACCTCGAAGCGGCAACGGAGGCCCAGGAGCATGATCAAGACCCTTCCGTCCATCGGCCTGCTCATCGCCATGGCCGCGCTGCCGGTCGCGGCACAGCAGGATGCCCATGACGGCAGCTACGAATATGCGGCTACCGGCTGGCGCGGCTCCCTCAAGGTATCGACCAGCCCGAACGGCAGGACCTATTTCGCGATAGCGACCCGCCGGGACGACATGCGCTGCAGCCTGCTCGGCAGCGGACGGTTGTCGGAAAACACGATCACCCTCGGCGCCCCGCGCGACAGCGGGAGCCTTCTCCTTCGCTTCTTCGAGGAGAACGCCGAAATCGAGGCGACCGGCGATATCTCGTCCTTCTGCGATGCGGGAGCACGGCTCGACGGGGTCTATATCCGCACGGCGGAGACGGTAAGACCGGACCGGGACGACGTCCGCACGGCCCAGAGCCGGCTCAACAAGCTCGGCTACGATGCCGGCAGCGTGGACGGCATCCTCGGCCAGCACACCCGCACCGCGCTCGCCGCCTTCCAGCGGGCTGCCGGGCTTGCCGAAAGCGGCGAGCTTGGGCTGGAGACGCTCTACCACCTCGATCAGGAAGCCGGCCGGGCGACCGCGGCGGCCGCCGGCGCGCCCGCCGGAACCGGCGAGATCGCGCCGACGGAAACGCCGCCCGGGACGGAACGGATCGCCTGGACGACACAGATCCCCCGGGACCGGATCCCGGTCCTGGACGGGATCTATGGCCCGGTCGTGCCGGCACGGATCGACTGGTCGAATGCACCCTTCGAGATCGCCACGGTCGACCTGGACGAGCAGTCCGGGGGCGGCGGCGAGAGCGACGAGATCCTGGTCTTCTGGAACGACGCCCGATTCTGCGGCGATGAGGGCTGCACCTTCGAGGTGCTGCGGTCGCGGGACGGGACCTATTCCCCGGTCCTGCAAACGGTCGCACGGGAAGTCATGCTGGGCGACGCCTACGACGAGGGCGTCAGGCGCATCGTGACCGACGGGGAACCCTGGGTATGGGACGGAGACGCCTATGTCCAGGACGTCTACCGTCCGACCCGGGTGCGGTAGCCGCCCCGTCAGCCCACCCGTTCGATCGCAAGCGCCGTCGCTTCGCCGCCGCCGATGCACAGCGCCGCGACGCCGCGCCTCAGCCCGTAGGTTTCCAGCGCGTTCAGGAGGGTGACGATGATCCGTGCCCCGGACGCGCCGATCGGATGGCCGAGGGCGCAGGCCCCGCCATGCACGTTTACGCAATCGGGCGGGAGCCCCAGGTCCCGCATCGCCGCCATCGTGACGACGGCGAAGGCCTCGTTGACCTCGTACAGGTCGACGTCGCCCACGCGCCAGCCCACGCGATCGAGCAGCTTCCGCACAGCGCCGACTGGCGCAGTCGTGAACCATGCGGGCTCCTGCGCATGGGTCGCGTGCCCGCGGATTTCCGCCAGCACGGCGGCACCGCGCCGTTCCGCCTGCGTCCGGCGCATGAGCGCCAGGGCAGCCGCCCCGTCCGAGATCGAGCTGGAATTGGCCGCCGTCACCGTCCCGTCGGTTCGAAAGGCGGGCTTGAGTGCCGGGATTCGGTCGGACCGGGCCGTGCGCGGCTGCTCGTCCGCCTCGATCAGGGCCGGCCCGTTCCGTCCGCCGAGCTCGACTGCAACGATCTCGCGCGCGGTAATGCCCTCTTCCGCCGCCTTTCGCGCCCGTTCCAGGCTTCTGAGAGCGAAGGCGTCCTGGTCGTCGCGGGTGAACTGGTACCGGGCCGCCGTGTCTTCGGCATAGGCCCCCATCAGCCGCCCCGGCTCGTAGGCATCTTCCAACCCGTCGACGAACATGTGGTCCAGAACCCGGCCATGCCCCATCCGGTAGCCGCCGCGCGCCCGGTCGAGGAGGTAGGGGGCATTGCTCATGCTCTCCATTCCGCCGGCGACCAGAATCTCCGCCTGCCCGGCCGCAATCTGGTCGCTGGCCAGCATGACGGCCTTCATGCCGGACCCGCACATCTTGTTCACGGTCGTGCATCCCACCGAGTCCGGAAGTCCGGCAAGCCGCGCCGCCTGCCGCGCCGGTGCCTGACCCAGCCCGGCCGCGAGCACGCAGCCCATGACGACCTCGCCGGCTTCATCGGGTGCCACGCCGGCACGGCCGAGCGCGGCCGCGATCGCGACGCCGCCGAGTTCCGGCGCCCGCTTATCCGCGAGTTCGCCCTGGAAACTCCCGATGGGCGTCCGGGCGGCGCCGACGATGACGACAGGATCGGAGGAAGGAGGAATGGTCACTTGAACTCTCCCCGGTGCGGCCGTCGCAAGGCTGGATCCGTCCGTCATATGGGCCGCCGCCGGCGACCCGCAAAGCCGCGGAAGCGCCGGATGTCGCAGCCGGGTTAGATAAGTTCGGATCCAGACCAAATTTGGATTAATTGTTGACACATACTTGCAAAGTCATCAGTCTGACCGAACTGCGAATACGGAGAAACAGGGGATCATCGCCCGGACAAGACGGATGAATGATAAACTAATCGTCAAAGATCTTTTCAAAATTTTCGGCCAAGATGCCAGGAAAGCATTAGAACTTTGCTTGAAGGGCCTTGGTAATGACGAAATCTACGATAAAACGGGCTCGGTTGTCGCAGTAAACAACGCGAGCTTCAGCGTAGAACCTGGCGAGATATTTGTGATCATGGGCCTGTCCGGTTCAGGCAAATCGACCCTGGTCCGGATGCTCAATCGCCTGATCGAACCGACATCAGGTTCCATTACGATCAACGATCGCGAGATCACGACGATGGACCGGCAGCAGCTGATCCAGCTGCGCCGGAGCGAGATCGGTATGGTCTTCCAGTCGTTCGCGCTCATGCCCCACCTCACGGCGCTGGAGAACGCCGAATTCGGGCTGGCTGTCGCCGGCATTTCGCCGGAGGAGAGGCGAAAACGCGCGCTTTCCGCGCTGGAGAAGGTGGGGCTTGGAAGCAATGCCCATGCCTACCCGTCGGAACTTTCCGGAGGCATGCAGCAGCGTGTCGGCCTTGCCCGTGCTTTTGCAACCGGCGCGCCGATCCTGCTGATGGACGAGCCGTTTTCAGCCCTCGATCCGCTGATCCGCACCCGTTTGCAGGACGAATTGCTGGCGTT
>JAJUFW010000336.1 GCA_029263555.1 Alphaproteobacteria bacterium | reverse complement strand
GTCGGCGCCGGCAAGGCCGAGGGCGCCATGGATGCCTCGAACATGCTGAAGCCGGCCCTTGCCAGGGGCGAGCTTCATTGCGTCGGTGCGACCACGCTGGACGAATACCGCAAGCATGTTGAGAAGGACGCCGCGCTGGCCCGGCGCTTCCAGCCGGTGTTCGTTTCCGAGCCCACGGTCGAGGATACGATCTCGATCCTGCGCGGGTTGAAGGAGAAGTACGAGCTTCACCACGGCGTCAGGATCACCGACGGCGCCATCGTCGCCGCGGCCACGCTGTCCCACCGTTACATCACCGACCGGTTCCTTCCCGACAAGGCGATCGACCTCGTCGACGAGGCTGCGTCGCGCCTGCGCATGGAGGTCGACTCCAAGCCCGAAGCGATCGACGAGCTGGATCGTCGGATCATCCAGCTGAAGATCGAGCGGGAGGCCCTGAAGAAGGAAAGCGATCCCGCGTCCCGGGAGAGGCTGGAGCGTCTGGAGGGCGAACTCGCCGATCTGGAGCAGCGGTCGGCCGAGCTGACGGCCGCCTGGCAGGCGGAAAAGGAGAAGCTGTCCTCCTCGCAGAAGCTGAAGGAGCAGCTGGACCAGGCACGGGTCGAGCTGGAGCAGGTCCAGAGGGCCGGCAACTGGGGACGGGCTGGCGAGCTGACCTATGGCGTCATTCCGGAGCTGGAGCGCCGCCTGGCGGAAGCCGACAGCGCAACCGCAAGCCGGATGCTGAAGGAGGAGGTGCGCAGCGAGGACATCGCCGCCGTCGTCTCCCGCTGGACCGGAGTGCCGGTGGACAAGATGCTGGAGGGCGAGCGCGAGAAGCTGCTGTCCATGGAAGAGAAGCTGCGTTCGCGCGTCGTCGGCCAGGACGAGGCGGTGGTCGCGGTGGCGAATGCGGTCCGGCGCGCCCGGGCCGGCCTGCAGGATCCGAACCGTCCGATCGGCAGCTTCCTGTTCCTCGGCCCCACCGGCGTCGGCAAGACCGAGCTGACCAAGGCCCTGGCCGAGTTCCTGTTCGACGACGAGACCGCCATGGTGCGCGTCGACATGTCGGAGTACATGGAAAAGCATTCCGTTGCCCGGCTGATCGGCGCGCCTCCCGGCTATGTCGGCTATGACGAAGGCGGCGCGTTGACCGAGGCGGTCCGGCGCCGGCCCTATCAGGTGATCCTCTTCGACGAGGTGGAGAAGGCGCATCCCGACGTCTTCAACGTCCTGCTTCAGGTGCTGGATGACGGTCGGCTCACGGACGGGCAGGGGCGAACGGTCGATTTCCGCAACACGCTGATCGTGATGACGTCGAACCTGGGCTCGGAGCATCTGGCCGTGTCCGGCGGCATCGGAGAGGAAGACCGGATCGACGTGATCGCCCGCGACAAGGTGATGGCCGCGGTACGGGCGCATTTCCGGCCCGAATTCCTGAACCGCCTCGACGAAATCATCATCTTCAACCGGCTGACGCGGTCGGACATGACCCGGATCGTCGAGATCCAGCTGCGCCGCCTGCGCCAGCTTTTGGCCGATCGCAAGATCTCGCTTGAGCTGGACCAGAACGCGGCCGACTGGCTGGCCGATGCCGGCTACGACCCCGTCTACGGCGCCCGGCCGTTGAAGCGGGTGATCCAGCGTTCGCTTCAGAACCCGCTGGCGACCAGGATCCTCGAGGGCAGCATCGCCGACGGCGACACGGTGCACGTGTCGGCCAACGGCGAGGGGCTGCTGATCGAGGGGGAACTGGCAAACGCGGCCGAATGAGGGCGAGGGTGCCGCCCGGGGCTCCCGGGCGGCCACCGCTCATGTCCGGACGATCTCTCCGGCAATGAGGGAAGCGGCGATCGCCCACATGATGCAGCCGATCAGGAAGTCGAGCACCCGCCAGGCAACCGGCCGTGCGAAGAGGGGCGCCAAGCGGCCGGCGCCGAAACCCAGGCCATAAAACCAGATGCCCGACGCGCACATGGCTCCGGCCAGGAACCAGGGGCGCGTCGGTGCCGGGAACTGCCCGGCGATGCTGCCGATCAGTATGACCGTATCGAGGTAGACGTGCGGGTTCAGCAGGCTGATCGCCAGCGCGGTCCCGATCGCGGCGAGGACGCCTTGAGGCCGTTCGGCCTGGCCTTCGGTCGTCAGCGCCCCCGGATGGAGGGCGGCGCGAAAGGCGCGAAGCCCGTAGGCGGTCAGGAAGGCGGCGCCGCCCCAGGCCGCAAGGCTGACGGCCCAGGGGGCGGCCGAAACCAGCCTGCCGAAGCCGCCCGCACCGGCGGCGATCAGCACGAGATCGATGAAGAAGCAGGTCGTGGTGACGGCCAGGACGTGCCGGCGCCGAAGGCCCTGGCGCAGCACATAGGCGTTCTGGGCACCGATCGCGACGATCAGGCTGCCGCCGAGGGCCAATCCCTGGGCGAATACCGAGATGTTATGGTCAAGCATGAGTCACTCCGCAGCCGGCGGCAGCCGGTCAGGGGCCGAGAGAGGGGTCTGAAGCGCCTCAGGGGGCGCAGCCGGGCCTATCGTCGGCGGCGGGAACGCTTCTCAAGATGGGAGGCGACAAGGAGACTCATGCCGCGACCCTGGTACATCGTCGCCGGCAAGGCAAGCGATTCGTTTCGGTCTCGGGTCATGTTCTCTGCAGGCCGGTCGCGTCCTTGAGGCAATCTGTGCCCTGGAATGGGCAAAGTTGGTCGCTACCTGACGACCTGACGGTGTGCGAAGCCTTCCGCAGTCCCGCGGGAGATGATTTCCCAATGGCCAGATCCGGATCCGAATCGATGTCTCGACATCCACTTGCGATTCTCGCCCTGGGGCTTGCGACGGTCCTGCCGGCGTCGGTGTGGCCGGCAACGGCTGCCGCCCAGGGCAGCGACGAGTTCATCAACGGATATGCCGCGGCGATCCTGGTTCGCGAATTCGAAATGACCGAGGCGATCGTCAGCGTCCGGGAGGGGGCGGTCACGATAGACGTGCCCGTCATCGGGGACGCGCAACTGCCGCAGGTGAGGAACGCGATCGGATCGATTCCCGGCGTGACCTCGGTCACGATCAACGAGGTCGGACCTCTCGCCGCGGCGCAGGAGCCCGGTGCCGTCCCCGCGACGGCCTCGGGCCAGCCGGTGCCGGTTGTCCCGGTGCCGGGGGCAGACGGGGCGGCGGTCGCGGTCGTGGACCAGGAGCCCCGCATCCTTGCCCGATCCACCCTTTTCGACCCGCTGCTGGCGGATCCGCGCTGGCCGCATTTCTCGGCCGCCTACCACTACTACAGCAATGATCCTGACGTCGAACATGCCGGCGCCGTCAGCTTCGGCGAGACGTTCTCGCTCTATCGGGCACCGGCCGTCTTCGACGGCCGGTGGGAGCTGGGCTTCCAGGCCGGCGTCTTCGCCGTCTTCGATCTCGACAGCGAAAGCGCGGATCTGGTGAACGCCGATTATTGGGTCGGCATTCCCGTATCCTATCGCCGGGGCGATTTCTCGGCGACCGCCCGGGTTTTCCACCAGAGCTCCCACCTCGGAGACGAATACCTGCTTCGGCGGCAGGGGAACGGCGATGACCGGGTCAATCTGAGTTACGAGGCCGTGGACGCGATCCTGTCCTACGACATCGGCGAGAGCTGGCGCGTCTATGGTGGTGCCGGCTACCTGTTCCACCGGGATCCGGAAGACATCGATCCCTGGATCACCCAGGCCGGGGTCGAATGGCGCAGCCCCGACCTGATTCGGAATAGCATCAGGCCGATCGCCGCTCTCGACATCCAGGCGCGGGAAGAAAACGACTGGTCTCCCGATTACGCCCTGCGCGCCGGCATTCAAATCGAGAATCCCAGCCTGATCAGCCAGAAGATTCAGCTGACCGGGGAGTACTACAACGGCAGCAATCCGAACGGCCAGTTCTACGAGCGCGATCTGGAATTCTTCGGGGTCGGGCTCCACGTCTATTTCGAATAGGGAACCCGGGCGGGCGGCCGCCGGGGCGGCCGTCCGTGGCCGTTTCAGGCGAGATGCCGGCCCAGGAAGGCAAGCGTGCGCTCGCGGGCCAGACGGGCGCTTTCGGGCTCGAAATCCTTCCGTTCGGTGCACGAGAAGCCGTGCCCGGCCGGATAGACATGGATGCCGACCTCCGGCTGGGCGGCCGCGATCGCTTCGCGGTCGGCCGCGGGGATGGAAG